>CAYXKS010000001.1:0-3910 GCA_964465725.1 uncultured Bacteroides sp.
CATTGACCCAGTAGGGTCAACATCAAACCACCAGCGGGGCTGGTGGTTCGTGACTTTGTGGTGATATTGATGACGTTTTAATGGGGCAATAGGGTGTAGTTTATTTAAAAAATGAGATGCAGAGGATTCTTGGGTTGATAGATGGGAATATCATGAGATATAATAGTATTGAAGGAGAGAATTTATTATGACATCAATTGAACGAGGCTGTATTGATATTTGGATAGATGAAATCGTCTCCTGCTTAAAAGATACACAGACAGGTGAAATTAAGGAAACGGTAGTATTTAAAATAGAAAGCCGTGCGTATTTAAAGAAATTTCGGAAAAGCAATGGTTGGCATATTAACTGGAATGAAATACCTAAGAATGTTGAAGTGTATGCATTGGCATTAAAAGACGACAATACAATTCAGGGGTTAGTTGGAATTAAAAATGATAAAGATTCTCATGCAGTATATCTTCATTGGGCATGTACTGCGCCACATAATAATAAGCATGAGTATGGAAGCCAAAAGTACATTGGCGTTGGCGGGCATCTCTTTGCTATAGCGGCAGATAAATCTGTTGAATGGGGATATGAAGGAGCTGTACATGGCTTTGCTGCTAATGAAAAATTATTGAAGCATTATATTGATGTTTTTCATGCAGAATATTTGGGAATGCTTCATCAATATCAATTTTTTGTTGATGAAAAACAGGCAAAAGAGTTATTGGAGGTGTATCATTATGAATGGAATGAAACCTAAATTTATGGAAAATTTGATTATTACCCCAAGTTATTATGAACAACCTGATCCATATGTTAATGCACCATCTTGTCATGTAAATTTACTTGAACTTTCAAGATATGCAAAACAATGTGGGAAAAAGTTGGTTGAGCTTACGCAGGAGGAAGTAAAAAGGTTCTCAATCTGATATTTTAATGTAGTAGTTGTTAAAAAGCAGGAAGCCTTTATAAGAGATATCCTGCTTTTTACATGCATTATTTTATTTGCCAGAACGTTGTAGAATGAAATGCTTTCCAGAGGAATAGTGTTGATTATAAATTATCTCTAAATTTGTGTATGGGGATTAAATATTCTTCAGTTGATAAATAACAGTATTTTTCCAAAAATAATTGAAAAGTTCGTGTCATTAACTTGACACAAGGGGGGCTGAAGGCGATGGAGGAGCTGGCAAAGCTGGAAGAAGAGAGGGGGAATTCGGGATATTTGCCTACGGCGGATAGGGCTGCAAAAAGCGATAACAAGGAGAGGACAGCCGGGTATGGCAGAGGAAACATCACCGATGGTTCGGGAGACGCAGGAGAAAAGAAGGGGAAACGGGAACGCGTCGCAAGCAACGAAATGTGTACGTTTTTGATATTGAATATTTCATCATTACAGTTGATTCCGGTGAATATGATTGCTCATAGGCAGCAGTACGGGAGCGTGAATCCGGCAGGGATTATTGCGCCGGCAATTGTGGCAACGTTTGTAAGTACGGCAGTGGCGGTGTTGTATTGTAAAGTGAAGGATAGAAGGCGAGGAGCGTAAGGCTCGCCGCTTTAAAAATGCTGTTTTAAGTGAACATTTATTATATGATTAACTTTTTTAGAGGAAGTAACATTTTCTATGGTGGCGGCACCGAAACAATCAGGATTGGATTATAGCCTGTTGAAAGAAAAAGTGAAAGGTAAATTAGTAAAGGTTTGAGCTCTTCTGTGAATTACGGTCCGAATGCCGCCGGAAAAACCAATATTATAGGGACAATAGATGTGCTTAGAGCCCATACAATGTCATTCGGTTAATCCATTATCGATTAGTTTTTGTGAATATTAGCAATATTTGATTGACATTGTCATACAAAATAGTGTAATTGAATTACAAAGAAATCGAGGAGGTAATTGATATGGCAACTACATTGGTACAGGTTAGAATGATGATGAATTAAAAAATCAGGCAACTGCTGTGTATGATGCATTGGGAATTGATTTATCTACTGCAGTGCGAATGTTTTTGAAAAGATCGGTCATGGTAAATGGTGTTCCTTTTAATATGACGTTGCCAAAGACTGATTATAAAACCGAAAGAGCAGCAAGAGCCCTTCAGGAGTTAAGTAATGCAGCGATGGAAAATAGAACTTCAGAAATGTCATTGGAAGAAATAAATGCTGAAATTGAAGCGGTTAGAAAGACAAAATAATAGGAGGCAATGTGATGCGATATTATGCAGTAATAGATACCAATGTCTTGGTCTCCGCAATGTTAAAATTTCAGTCTGTTCCAGGACAGTCTTGGCTGGGCGTGCATGCCAGCGGGGCTGAAGGCGATGGAGGAGTTGGCGAAGCTGGAGGAGGAGAGAGGGAATCTGGAGTATTTAAGTGAAAGCAAAGAAACAGATGGAAAGACTGGCAGAGTTGCCAGTAATGAGATGTGCACCTTTCTAATACTGAATATTTCATCGCTGCAATTAATACCCGTCAATATAATTGCATACAGGCAGCAGTATGGGGCGTAAAACCGGCAGGATTTATAGGGTGTGTTTCAAAAGCAGCTAAATGGTACCCGGGAACTGAATTCATTTTTAAGGGCCTTCAGTCTATGGACGGGAATGAGTGTGTGTAAATATAAACGGAAGTTTAAAGTGTAACATTGATATCAATAAAGGAGGAGAAACAGTGATTTATAGAACCAATCCACGAAACCAAGAACAACTTTCCCAACTCGGATTTGGTTGTATGCGTTTTAACAAGGATGACAGGGAAGTTGAAAAGCAGATAGCCTATGCGGTTGAAATGGCGTGAATTATTTTGATACGGCATATGCATATCCAAACAGCGAAGAGCGTCTGGGGAGAGTACTGGCAGCCGGGGGCTATCGGGATAAGGTTTCCATTGCAACCAAAATGCCAACTTACCTGATAAACAAACCCGGTGGTTTTGATCAGATGTTTTATACCCAGCTAAAACGTCTGCAGACGGATCATATTGATTATTACCTCATGCATATGCTTTCAAATGTCGGTGAGTGGGAAAGGGTATGTAATCTTGGTATCCTTGATTTTATAGATCAGAAAAAGAAAAATGGTCAGATAAGAAATCTGGGGTTTTCTTATCATGGCGGATTGCAGGAATTTAAGGATTTGATAGATATTTATGACTGGGACTTCTGCATGATCCAGTTTAACTATCTGGATGAAAACAATCAGGCGGGAAAAAGCGGTTTGGAATATGCCGCGTCGAAAGGGCTGCCTGTTATGATCATGGAACCTTTGCGCGGCGGGAAACTGGTAAATAAGCTGCCAAAGGAAGCGATGAGAGTATGGGAGCAGGCGTCTGTTAAACACTCACCCGCTGAATGGGCATTGCGATGGGTATGGAATCACCCGGCAGTTATCACGGTATTGTCCGGTATGAATTCGATGGAAATGGTAGAAGAAAACATACGGATTGCTTCTGAAGCAAAAGCAGACGACCTTTCATCAGCTGACCTTGCACTCTATGAACAGGTCCGCAATATAATTCTCGGGAAAGAAACAGTGCCCTGCACCGGCTGTAATTACTGTATGCCATGTCCGCAAGGCGTAGATATTCCTATGTGCTTCACCTGTTACAATGACAAGAAGTCGGGCATAGAGAGTGGAATGTCCGCGGAGCTCTTTTATATCCAAAGGGCTTATAATCACCAGGCGTCTTTATGCATTGAATGTGGAAAATGTGAAAAACATTGTCCTCAGGGTATAGCCATCAGAGAGGAATTAAAAAAAGTTAAAAAGGAGCTAGAAGGACCGCTTTGCCGTCCGGCCCGTTATATCGCAAAAAAGATAATGAAGCTATCGTAATCTGTTTTAAGAGTTCTTCATTTCCGGAAATATAATATTCTTCACAGTCAAAAATGACTGTAATGTCTTTTGCCGACCATTTTTTAT
>CAYXKS010000001.1:4010-12748 GCA_964465725.1 uncultured Bacteroides sp.
CCATAGATGCATTGCGGTATGAGTAAATGAAATGAACATAAAAGCAAGCTATTGACAAAATAATAAAAGCATGGTATTGTTATAACCACAAGGAGGTGCAAAGTGATCAACCAAAATACATGTGGTGCTATCATTAAACAGATACATGATGAATTAGAGAAGAATGCAAATAACGCCTTGCGCCCCCAGGGATTGACAATGGCGCAGGTTGGGGCGCTGCTGGTGCTGAGAGACGCACCAGAGGGCCAGTGTTCCCTCAAAGAAATGGAGCAGGTTCTCCATGTGGCACAGTCCACAGCAGCAGGGATCATGGCCCGGCTGGAGCAGAAAGGGCTGGTTGAAGGATTCGGAAGCCCGGAGGACAAAAGAATCAAGATGGTCAGGATTACGCCAACAGGGGAGGAATGCTGTTTTCAGGCCGAGCAGAGCATGGAAGAAACAGAAAAAAGGCTGCTGTCAGGTCTGACAGAAACAGAAAGGAGCATTTTTAGCAGTCTCCTTGTGAAAGTTCGGGATTCCATTTAGAAGAAATCCCGCCGTATCAGGCGGGATTTTACAAACGCATAACAATAGCAAACTATTAAAAGCAAACTTTTAAATTAACGAGGTGATGTTATGAAGAATGAAAAATCTTTAGAGGCTTTCAATAGGATGTCTGTTCCACAGGCTGTCATGAAAAATGCCATTCCGGCAATGGTCGCTATGCTTATGGTGTTGATCTACAATCTTGCAGATACCTTTTTTATCGGGCAGACGCATAACGCCTATCAGGTCGCTGCCGTATCTCTGGCAACTCCTGTCTTTTTAATGTTTATGGCGGTTGGCACTGTTTTCGGAATTGGCGGGACATCCGTTATTTCACGGGCAATGGGCGAAGGAAGGACAGAGTATGCAAAAAAAGTATGTTCTTTTTGCATGTGGGCCTGCGTCATCGTGGGAATAGGAATGAGTGCTTTATTCCTGCTTTTTATGAATCCGCTTTTGTCACTGATCGGAGCAAGTGAAGATACATGGGAATACGCCCGGAGTTACCTTACAATTGTTTCATGCAGCGGTGTGTTTGTGCTTATCTCAAACTGTTATTCCAATATTTTACGGGCGGAAGGCCAGGCGACGAAGGCGATGGTCGGGCAGGTGATGGGTAATCTTTTGAATGTTGTTCTTGATCCCATAATGATTTTGGGATTTGGCTGGAATATTACGGGAGCTGCCATTGCAACAGTGGTTGGGAATGTAGCGGCGGCAGGCTACTATATTATCTATTTTCTGAGGGGTGAATCTTCCCTTAGTATCCGGATAAGAGATTTTTCAGTAAAAGACAAAATAGGCAGCAGCGTACTTGCAATCGGTATTCCTGCGTCTCTTGCTTCTGTCCTGATGAGCATCTCACAGATTATTATGAACGGGCTTATGGCGGGATATGGTGATATGGCACTTGCGGGAATCGGTGTGGCCATGAAGATCACGATGATCACGGGAATGATTGCGATGGGAATCGGTCAGGGGATACAGCCAATACTGGGGTATTGCGTGGGAGCAAAAACATGGGAACGATATAAGAAAATCATGCGGTTTTCTCTAGTGTTTGCTTTTATCCTCGGTCTGGTCATGACGGTTCTCTGCTATCTTTTTACAAACCAGATTGTCGGCGTATTTTTGAGTGATGAGAGTGCATTTGCCTATGCGGTCCGTTTTGCGAGGATTCTGCTTACCACAAGTACGTTATTTGGCGTATTTTATGTCATGACCAACGCTTTACAGGCGATGGGCGCGGCGGTATCCTCTTTGATCATCAATCTGAGCAGGCAAGGGCTTATCTATATCCCGGCACTGTTTATTTTAAAAGCTGCTCTTGGCGTAAATGGACTTGTGTGGGCGCAGCCTGTAGCGGATCTTCTTTCCATTGGTCTTGCAGCATTCTTATATGCTGTAACATTTAAAAAATATTACACACAGCTTTAGCAGATTAGGAGATATCTCTGTAGCACAAAAATTAACACTCTTGGTGGAAACTCCCCGGCTCGGAGCTAAGGGAAATACTTTTAAACGGCAGCTATATGCTGCTCTGTGCCGTAGGCAGTATGGCAGCTGCTTTTGTGACAGGATTTTTTACTGCCAGAATCGCAGCAGTACCTTCCAGATCCCTGTGGGCAGGAGTCTTTAAAAAAGTGATGCGTTTCAACAGTGAGGAAATGGGGCATTTTCCACTTCGAGGGGCTTAGCTGGCTGTTCGGTTATGCACAGGGGTTTATCCTTGCAACGATTACGCAGAAGATATCTAAATCTCTGAGAACGGACATGTCGAAAAAAATAAACCGTATGCTGCTGCGGTATTTTGATACTACCAGCTTTGAGGATGTGCTTTCACGGGTCAACAATGATGAGACTGCAAGTTCTGTAGATACGGAAATGGAACTGGTGGTGCAGAATGCCATGCATAAGTTGACGGAGGGATGGACTTCTTTTGTAATCGCCCACCGTCTATCCACTATCAAAAATGCCGATTTAATTCTTGTCCTGAAGGACGGCGATATTATTGAAAGCGGAAACCATGGACAGCTGATTGCTCAAAACGGATTCTATGCTGAATTGTATAACAGCCAGTTTGAGCAGGCATCGTAATGGTAGATTGTTGTGGATAATAAAGAATGGAGGCATATATGGACATAAAAAAACCAAAAGCTGAAATTGGATCAAATATTGTTTTGCAAATTCATTTTTGAAAGAATGTTGAGGGAAGTAGTTTTTTGGGGTATACTTAAGCTATACAGTAAATAGGAAATGGATAACTTATGGATAAAATGAAATATTGGAATATTGGAATATAAAGAAAGGCGGTTTTTATGACAGAAAAGAGAAATTAATAATCCTGTCCAGAAATAATCCAATTGAAATTTTATGTGATGCATGTGTAAAAAACCGGCGGCGTACCTGTGCACAGAATGCTTTTATGAGGGAAAAGGATGGCTGTGTGAAGACTGTACAAAAACACATGAGTGCGGAGAGCGTGAGACTTTCCATTTTCTATAAATCTGTAAATCAGAGCAATAATTTAATTATCAGAAAATCAGAGCGAATTACAAAAGAAGAGTCTGCAATAAAGAAAAGCTGTCAAAAGGAAAAAAAGCAGGGGAGGGAATATGATGTTCACGCTCTGAAAATATCATAGAAGAAGGCAATTATGGATATTGTAATTAGTTCTTATGAAAAAGATCCTTCATTGATTTTTAAAAATGTGAGAGATTATTTCTCTCAGGAATTCCCAACGGAAGAGTTTGAATGGAAATGTTCTGGCGCTGGTCTTACAATCTCATTGCTTATGGGGCATCCGGAAGAGGCAAAGCGCCTTTTCTTTGATTTAGGATTTGTGGTTATAGATGAAATTCATGCGTATAAGTCCGTGGCTTGGAACGTTTTTGGCAGTTCGATTGTTTGATGGGAAAGAATAGCAAAGCAATAGTTTCTTGAATTGATGTTATTGACAATGGTCATTCTCTGTGCTAAGATAATAACCGACAGACAGTCGGTTTGTATTTGAATATACGGAGAATGGATATCATGCGTGTTGTCAAAGAAGCGGAAGAACGAAAAAATGAGATACTGGATGTTGCGGAACGGCTGTTTGGAACAAAGGGTTTTGATGGAACCAGCACCGGCGACATCCTCAATGAGATCGGGATTGCTCGTGGGACGCTTTATTACCACTTCAAGTCCAAAGAGGATATTCTGGATGCCATGATTGAGCGGATGAACGGTAGTTTGGTGGCAAAGGCCAACGAAATTGCCGGAAACAAGGATGTGCCGGTACTGCAGCGCCTGACAAGGATGATGATGGCGTTGAATGTTGACGGCAACCTTGGATATGAGATTATGGCGCAAGTGCACAAGCCACAGAACGCACTCCTGCATCAAAAGATGCAGGAGCGTTTGTTGGCTGGAGTGAACCCGATCGTCACCGGTCTGATCGAAGAAGGGATCGACCAGGGAATCTGCCAGACGGACCACCCGGCAGAGGTAGCGGAAATGACGCTGCTTTATTGCAATACGGTCTTCGATGCCATGGCGGAGCACAGCGAGGAAGAACGGCAGAAAAAGATCATCGCGTTCATCTACAACCTGGAGCGATTGTTGGGTATGGAGCGGGACAGTCTGCGGGAAGCGATTCTCCCGATTTTCGGATGATGGAAGCAGCAGGAAGACAATTGGCTGATAATAAAGAATATGAAAGATTGCCGGAATGATGATTGCAGGATCAAAGCAAAGAAACCACCTGAACCAACTGGTTTCTTTATTTTGTGAGATTGTATCGACAGGCAGACGGTCTGTAAGGAGGCACTATGCAGAATCCAAGAAGTAATTTTCCTAAATTCATGTTGCTATGGACGGGTGAGTTTATCTCTGCCATCGGCAGCGGACTGACCAGCTTCGGGCTGGGGGTTTATGTGTTCGATCAGACAGGGAGCGCCGGGAGTATGGCCCTGGTCACGCTGCTGGCCTTTCTGCCAACACTGCTGCTCAGCGTTCCCGCTGGCGTACTGGCGGACCGCTATGACAGGCGTCTGCTGATGATGCTGGGGGATGGCTGTTCGGCGTTAGGCATCCTCTACATACTGCTGTGCATGATGCGGGGCGGGGCCGCCCTCTGGCAGATCTGCGCCGGTGTGTTTATCAGTTCCATCTTTTCCGCGCTGCTGGAGCCGTCCTACCGGGCCACGGTCACGGACCTTTTGACGAAAGAGGAATACTCTAGGGCCAGCGGCATGGTGGGCATAGCGGGGAGTGCCCGGTATCTGATCTCTCCTGTTGTGGCCGGGGCATTGCTTGTGGTCAGCGACATCAGGCTGTTGCTGGTCATTGACATCTGCACTTTTTTCCCTACCGTTCTGGCCGCGGCGGTGGTGCGAAGGGAGATTACAGGGAATGCCCCGGAGAGCAGGTCGCCTTTTGCTGAGAGCCTGAGACAAGGCTGGAAGGCGGTCGCGGGCAACCAGGGGATTTTTATTCTGATTCTGGTTTCCTCTGTCATAACCTGTTTTATGGGGAGTTTTCAGATTTTGGCTCAGCCCATAATTCTAAGCTTTGCAGACAGCACCGCCTTGGGCGTTGGGGAGACGGTCTGCGCCAGCGGGATGCTGGTATCCAGCCTGTTCCTGGGAGCCAGGGGTATCCGGCGGGGGTATGTCAAAAAACTGAGCCTGTCCCTGTTGTTAGCGGGAGCGGGCATGGTGGGCTTCGGACTGCGTGAGAATATCTATCTGATCTGTCTGTTTGGGTTTGCTTTTTTTGCGGCGCTACCTGTTGCCAATAACTGTCTGGATTACTTGGTCCGGACCAATATCCCGGATGAGCTGCAGGGTCGGGCCTGGGGTGTGATCGGTTTCCTGTCGCAGATTGGCTATGTGGTGGCCTACGGCGTGGCGGGGATCACTGCGGATGGTATCGCTGCCTGGTTACGCATCGGTGTAGGCCGGGGTGCGGCCTGGGTCGTGATGGCGTCTGGGATACTGCTTGGCTTGACGGCGGCACTGCTTTTTATAATGAAAAGTGTTCAGAAACTGGAGGAACCGCAATGTTTGAAAAACTGATTTGGAATGACGTGCGGCAAAACAGGCTTTTGTCTGCCGCCACAGTTTTCTTTATGGCCGTTTCCGCTATGATGCTTGCCTTGACGGCGCTGTTGTTTTCCAGCCTGCTTGGTTCGGTCAACGGACTGATGGAAGAGGCGCGGGTTCCTGACTTTGTGCAGATGCACACGGGCGCATTGGAGGAATCGGAGATCGGCCGGTTTGCCGAGGAACATCAGGAAATCGAACAGTGGCAGATCTGCCGTCTGCTGAACCTGGATAACAGCCAGGTCATGCTGGGAGGCCGCAGCCTGATGGACAGCACCCAGGACAATGGCCTGTGTGTACAGAGTGAAAGGTTTGACTTCCTGCTGGATATGGAGAACAAACGCCCGGAGGTACTGCCCGGGCAGGTTTATGTCCCCGTCTGTTACCGCATCCGCTACGACCTGAACATCGGAGATGCCATGACGATCGGCGGCGAAGAACTTACCATTGCAGGGTTCTTGCGGGATGCACAGATGAACTCCATGATGGCTTCCTCTAAGCGCTTCCTTGTGAGTGAGTGGGACTATGGGCGGCTGAAATCCTATGGCGAGGAAGAGCATCTTGTTGAATTTCTTCTGAAAGACGGCGCGGATACTGATGCCGTCAGCACTGCTTACACGCAGCAGGGGCTTCCGGCAAACGGCCCTGCCATAACGAAGTCGCTGATCCGTATGATCAACGCGCTGTCAGACGGGACAACGATCCTGGTGATCTTCCTGACCGCTGTCGTGGTATTGCTAGTGTCCCTGCTCTGCATCCGGTTTATCCTGGACATCCGTATGGAACGGGATAAGCGGGAGGTGGGGATGTTAAAGGCCCTGGGCATCGGGAAGAGGGAGATCAAAGGGCTCTACTTTTCCAAATACATCCTGTTTTCTGTCTGCGGCGGTCTGCTGGGGCTTGGGGTCTCGGCTGTCTTGCAAGGGCCAATGGAACAACAGATAAGAGAACTGTACGGCGTTTCCGATCAGGGCGCACAGGCGGGGATATTCGCCCTTCTCGCCGTTACCGTGGCGGAGGCTGTGATCCTGTCCTCAGTATGGCGCAGCCTGAGAAAGACAGATCGGCTGTCTGCACTTTCAGCACTCTTCCCGGTTCGGGAGCAGAAACAGAACTGGCGGCAATATTTACTGATCGGCTTTGTGTCTGCTGCCTGCACTTTCCTGATGCTTTTGCCGGAAAACCTGTATTCTACCCTGTCCTCACCGACATTTGTCACTTATATGGGCATTGGAAACGCGGATATCCGCATGGATATACGACAGGGGGAGGATATCAGCCTGGTGACGGCCCGGCTTGCTGCCGCCTTGGAGAAGGATGTCCGGGTAGAACGATATGCCGCGCTCCAGACACAATCTCTCCCGGCTGTCTTGACAGACGGGACAGCCTGCAATCTGACCGTGGAAATGGGCGACCATATGGTATTCCCCGTGCGTTACTCGGAGGGAAAGCTGCCAGTCATGGACGATGAGATCGCGTTATCTTCCCTGAATGCGGAGGGATTGGGATTATCAGTCGACGATCCCCTGTGGCTGCGTATAGACGGAGAGGAGATACGTTATTCTGTATGTGGGATCTATTCTGACATCACCAATGGTGGGAAAACGGCGAAGATTGCCGGCAGAGTAAGCGGCGCCCCTGTGATCTGGAGCGTCCTGTATGTTTCCCTCAAAGCCCCGGAGGACAGTATCGGGTGGATCGAAACATACAGTCAGGCTGGGGCTGATGTAACGGATCTTGCAGACTATGTGCAGGATACCTACGGGCCGACCTTGACGCAGCTTGAACTGGCTTCAAGGGGAGCCATGCTGATCGCTGTACTTGTGGCCTTTGTCGTGACCGCATTGTTCCTGCGCCTGATCGTGGAACGGAACCGTGATGCGGTCTCTCTGCAAAAGGCATTGGGATTTACCAGCACGGAGATTGGCCGCGCCTACTTTTTCAGGGGGTTTTTCTCTGCCGCGGCGGGCGTTATGACAGGACTGGTTCTCGGTACTTTGCTGGGAGAGAGACTTTGCGGCATCGCGCTGGAATCCTTCGGCGCAGACAGATTCCGCTTTATGATCCGTTTAGATCGTCTGTTGATTGGAATCCCGGCTGTCATCCTCGGTACAACGATAGCAGCGGTTTTGGCGGGAACCGCGGAGATCCGGCGCATCAAAGCCTATGAGTGTTTTACAGGGAGGGACGAATGACAATGAAAAAGCTTCTGCGGATAGAAAACTTGACAAAAGGACAGATCCTGCATCAGATCAACTTTGACATGGAGCAGGGGGAAATGCTGGCGGTTATGGGGCCGTCTGGTTCCGGAAAATCGACGCTGCTCTATAACGTGGCCGGGATGGATCAGCCTGACAGCGGGCAGGTGTGGCTTGGCGATACGGAGGTCACGAAGCTGTCCGAGGATGAAAAGGCAAGGCTGAGGCTGCACCGCATGGGTTTTGTCTTCCAGCAGATGAACATGATGGCCAACTTAAACCTTCTGGACAATATTCTGCTTCCGGCAGTGCAGGCCAGTAAGGGCAGGGGACGGAAAGTGAAAGAAGAACTGACACTGCGGGCACAGGTGCTCATGGAAAAGCTGGGGATCGACGGGCTGGAGGAGCGAAATATCACCCAGGTATCCGGCGGTCAGCTCCAGCGGGCATGTATCTGTCGGAGCATGATGAATGAGCCGGAGATCCTGTTTGCCGACGAGCCCACCGGGGCGCTTAATAAAAGTGCGGCGGCGGAAGTCATGGAGGAATTGATCAGGCTGAACCGGGAGGGAACAGCGATTTTGATGGTGACGCATGACAGCAGGACCGCCAGCAGCTGTGACAGAATACTATATTTGTTGGACGGACGGATTGCCGCCAAACTGCCGCTTGGCAGATTGGCGGCCGGAGAGGAGAAACAGCGGGAGGAGAAGGTGGCGAGGTGGCTTATGGGGATGGGGTGGTAGAGTGACGAAGGAAAACAGTATTTCAGCGTACTATTAGGTTAATGTTATCCCCTTATGTGCGGGCATAATAAAAATATCAGGTCAAATCGGGTCAAAATCGTGTCGTGTATATTGACCCGATTTGATATAATATGCCAAGTGAATGGGTTAAGGAGATGACGTTATGCTTTTTCAGGAAAGTG
>CAYXKS010000001.1:12848-36129 GCA_964465725.1 uncultured Bacteroides sp.
TAATATGCCAAGTGAATGGGTTAAGGAGATGACGTTATGCTTTTTCAGGAAAGTGAAACTGTAGAGTTGAAGGAAGTAGTCGTAGACGATATAAAAAAGGAAATCATTGCTTTTGCTAACTGTGATGGCGGTAGACTGTATATTGGTATCCGGGATGACGGTACAGTAGCCGGACTTGATAATCCTGACGGCGTTTCTTTGCAGATCAGCAATATGGTAAGGGATGCAATTAAGCCCGATGTGACGATGTTCCTGCACTATAGAACAATAAAAGAAGATGGAAAAGAAATTGTTGAGGTGGATATTCAGCGCGGAACGGACCGCCCTTATTATCTTGCTAAAAAAGGGATGCGTCCAGAGGGTGTATATGTCAGACAGGGATATTCTTCTGTCCCAGCCACTGATACGGCAATCCGTCATATGATCAAGGAAACGGATGGAGATCGCTTTGAGGCTATGCGCTGCTTAAATCAGGAACTTACATTTGAAGCCGCAAAAAAAGAATTTGCGCTTCGGAAAGTGGAGTTTGAGTCACAGCAAATGCGTACTTTGAAGCTGATCGATCATGATAACCTTTACAGTAACTTGGGCCTGCTTCTTTCCGATCAATGCGCCCATACGATTAAGGTCGCTGTTTTTCAGGGAACGGATCAGACAATTTTTAAGGATCGCCGGGAATTTACCGGATCGCTGCTGCAACAGATGAATGAAGTTTATGATTTTATTGACTTCCGCAATCAAACCCGTGCAACCATAGAAAGATTGTTGAGAATTGATGTCAGGGACTACCCTGAGATTGCCGTCAGGGAGGCACTTCTAAATCTGCTTGTTCACCGCGATTATTCCTTCAGCGCCAGTGCGCTTATCAGTATTTATGCGGATCGGATTGAATTTGTATCCATTGGCGGATTGATGCCGGGAATTGATCTGGAAGATATTATGATAGGTATTTCTGTATGCAGAAATCAGGATCTTGCGAACGTATTCTACCGGCTGCATTTGATTGAGGCTTACGGTACTGGTATGGGAAAGATTATGAAGGCATACGAAGGTATGGAAGAAAAACCTTTGATCGAAACGACCCAAAATGCCTTTAAGATCATATTGCCTAACATTAATGCAAAATATGAAACAGGAAAGTTTTCTGCAGCGAAAGCGGAATACATCACAAGTTCCACTGTCAGGGTTGGAAAAATCCTGAGCAATGAAGAAAAAGTATTGGAATATGCCCGGTCTCATGGCGCTGTTACAAGAAATGATGTAATCGAGTTGCTTGAGGTAAGTACATCTACCGCTTCCAGAGTCATTAGGAAAATGGTAAAAAGCAACTTGCTGAAGCAGAATGGAAAAGCTAGAAGCACCAACTACACTGTTATAAAATAATAAGAATATTGTGCAAGAAACATAATACTCCGGTCATTATCAAATATCCGTTCTGGCAGATGCAGATGGAGATGGAGAATCCTGAAGTAGCGTATTCTGCTGTACAATATTTGTACGGATAAAGAAATCCACAGCCGGTTGAGAGAAGTTTTTTTTACACGGTATATCAAGGATGGAAATGATGAAACACATGGTATCGGATGGAAGATATGGGGCGTGCTTGACGTGGGCCCTGAGACGGGATATGCTATCACCCCAAAATCTGCCGACTTGATTTTACAAAAGGAAATACAGGAAACACTGAAACACCTGTTTGCGAAGATGTTTGAAAATGACCGCGCTGTGTGTGCTGAAATCCAGGCTTGCCTTGAACAATTATTTTTGTGATTGCTGCCTCTTTGAATGGAGCAGATCGGAGTTTTCAAAAAAGAACAGCCATAAACAATATCATTTAGGCGTTTGTATTTATTTGGTTTTTGCAGTATATTTGCAGTATAATAGAATAAAAAGGGTTGGGAAAAATGAAGTTGAATGATATTATTGCAGTTTTAAGACAAGTTTATAATAAATACGACGATATAAGGCTGGGAATAGCCGGCTCTTACGTAAATGGCAATGAAAAATCATCCAGTGATATAGATGTTGTGATAGATGGTGATTCCATGAGGGTTGATATTATGGAATATATCAAAAGTCTGTTTGATATCACAGTAGATGTGCTATGGGTAGAGTTAATGAAACAAGAAGATGATGAATTAGACAGGTTTGCGGCAGAAAACGGACTGCCGGTCAATCAATATTCAGCATATAAAACAGTGATGTAGGAAGTCAGGTGGATATGAACAGATCCTATAAAAAGGATATACAGTTATTGATGTCAATCTTACAAAGGCAGAATGACATTAAAGAAGTAATGAAACGTTTTGGATGCAGTCAGAATAATTTAGAAGAGGACAGGATGGCTTTTGATTTATGTGCTTTTTATATGGCGCGGCGTATCTGGAAACCCGGTATGGACTCCATGCTGATTTCCTGGAATGCGATTCTACGAACTGTGGAAACAATATCACTTACCTGTTAGAGCTTCTGAAAAGAGAGCACATTTCCTGCGGTTCCATTATTCTTGCGCAATATGCTTCCTCGAACCTGAGATAGTATTGTTATTGTATGATTAATGCATTTTTATACAAAAAGGAAGTTTTAGGAAGCGGATGGGGCTGGTCTTGTATGAGATCAGCCCCAAAACTTCTGTGCCGGTATTACTTTTTTAATTGCAGGCCGTCTTTGAAGGCTTCGCCTACTCTTTCGGCAACCTTGTAATAGCCATGTGTATAGGGGTCAAAGGCGACCGCATTTACCAGGGACATATCAACCTTGTCACCAACCATAACACTTTCGTCTGCTGTTACATTTACTACCTTGCCGATGACGCCGCATCCGTATTGTCCGTCCTGATATTCAATAAATTCACACTCAAGGCAGAGTGGAAATTCATTGATGACCGGAGCGTCTACGGTTTCGGATTTACTGGCGGTGAGGCCGCTGTTCTCGAATTTGTCCGGGACCCTGTTACCTGATTCGACACCAAAATAATCTGCTTCCACAACATGGGCAGCGTCAGCAATACTGACCGTAAAAGCGCCCCTTGCCTTGATGTTCTTTACCGTTTTATGTGTTTCCGTTAGGTTGAGCGCTACATTGCCTCTTTCCTGCATGGTACCCCAGGCGGCATTCATAACATTAACGCTGCCATCTTCATTGTAGGTAGCCACCATTAAAACCGGCATCGGGAAGATGCCTTCTGTTATGCTGAGTTTCTTTCTCATTGTAATTACCTCATTTCTTATATGCGATTGACAGGATCCGTGTCTATAGATATAATTGTAGCAGGTAACAGAAAAAGTACAAGTACTATCTTTGAGGAAAGTGTAAGATGATAAAGAATTATATTGAAGAGGCAAATTTTGAGGATACAGGGTTCAGTTATACGCTGTCCCTGATATCCGGTAAGCACAAGATGGTCATCCTGTATTGCCTGATGGAGTTTGGCGTTGTGAGATTCAATGAGTTAAAACGATATCTGAAAAATGTGTCAGACAAAACACTCAGCAGTAATCTGAAAGAACTGGAGGCAGACCGGCTCATCATCAGAAAAGAATATCCCCAGATACCGCCGAAGGTTGAATACAGCTTAAGTGACAGAGGCAGATCCCTGATGGAAGTTTTGGATCAGTTATGTGTCTGGGGTGAAAAGAACAGGGAATAGCCTGTTATTTCTTCGGCGTCTTTTTCCGGTACTGCATGGGAGTAATCCCGTATTTTGAAAACATTTTGAAAATATACGCGCCGTTTTCGGAAGATCCCTATTTAACAGGTATTTGTGCCTGCGAGATAACCAAAGACGTTCAGGAGAATTATCCGGTAATGGTATGTCCCAGGCATATTACAGTGAACGAGCGGGAAATATCGAATATACATGTAAGAATACTGGAAATAACGCTGGTGCGTTTCATTCATGGCAAGACCGAATGTAACGCACCTTCTTTTTGGGCAAACTGATATAAATGTCTGAAAATTAGACAGTGGAGCCCACAATGTCCATTGAGAGCCGGACGGGAAAGCTTTAAAGTAGGGTTAAGTTGCTTTTTAATTGGGAAAGATTTTATGGAGATTTTGAAGGCACAATATTAAGAGTACACGTAAGCTGGTTTACAAGAGTACGGCTATGGGACAGAAAGGAGAGCATTATGGGATTAGTGGAGAATGAATTAGTATATTTTTCCGGGTGTTGTGCCGAGCCTGAGGGAGATCATAAATATTGCAGGAGAAATGAGCTTTTACACTGTGGATGTAGAGAGCTGGCGCCGGCATTATAACAGGACACTGATCTGCTGGAATGATAATTTCCAAAAGCACCGCGCGGAGGTAGTGGAAATGTTTGATGAGAGATTTGCCAGAATGTGGGAGCTGTATTTATGTGCGTGCGCTGCCACATTTATGAATGGAATTATTGATCTGCATCAGATCGTTTTTACAAATGATGTCAATAATGAGTTGCCGATGACCAGGTGGTATTGACATGTAGCGGCACTGCTCATGAAAAAATTTATCGAATGCTTTCGGAAGATGTACTATGACGGTGCGCTTGGCGATCCGGTTCCTGTGAGGAAGGCTTTCCAGTGTGGATGTGATAGAGTCGTTGTTATCCTGAGCAAGCCCAGGGATGAAATCCGCTTGCCCAGGAAGGATAACATACTTGCGGACAGGATTCAGAGAAAATATCCTCTGGCGGCGGGACAACTGCGAAGGAGGGCGGAGCATTACAATCAGGGTGTAAGGCTTGCAAAAGAGTATGAAGCGCAGGGTAAGGTCTTGATTGTAGCGCCGGATGATACCTGCGGTGTGGATACGCTGACGAAGGATCGGGAGGCGCTGCGGAAATTTTATGAAAAAGGGTATCATGATGCCTGTGCAATACCGGATTTTTTACTCTAATTTAACACAAAAGGCAAAATATCCGTGTCCTGTATTAAGCAGTAAACTGTAATCAAAAATTTTCGCGTAGAATATTTTTTTGAACTGTTCGGGTGTTATAAAATGACTGCTTTCCAACTGATACTGTGACGATAAATGGCAATGTATGCCAAGCTGCTCCGCAATCCGTAAGGATAGTTCCCTTCCTGCATTCATGACAAGTTTATCCATTTTGGTAAGCGGTATATCCAACATGGCACTGACGGCTCTCAGTACAAGGCTTTCTTCCAGAGACATGAAAATCTGTACCTTTTTTTCATCTCCTGAGCGGTAAATCAAACGAATGGGCATACTGCTCCCGAAATCTTCCCCACTGTAATGTTCGCTTACAATTTCTGCCTGTGATCTGAAAATCTCCTGTATAGTAATGGCTAAAGCATCTTCCAGGGCATTCATATCCTCGCCGGCATGGTCGGTTACCCATCTGTTTGGAATTTTACCTGTTATAGCCCGGTCTTCAATCAGAATGTGGGCGGTGAGCCATCCAAGGCAGATGCCAAGAAAGTGCTGGATGGATTCCTGGGAATAGTTTGATTCGGTAAGCTCTTTTTCCAGTGCCGGAAGCGTCTTATACCGCATATCGTCATGCAGGCGTTTGTGCATTTCATATCCTTTGTAATCTATTGACAGCATATAGGTTTCTTCATCGGTAAAATGTTCTACGGCATATCTTTTAAAGTATTTGATTCCTTCGGCACATGCCCACTGTCCATTATTTTCGTCTCTGCTCAGATGAACCAGTTTGCGCACGATTGAAAAGAGTTTCCGGTGTGCATTATCGATGGAATCGACGCCAATATTAAATCGTTTGTTCCATTTAGCTTCTTCAGACATAGTGCTCCTTTATCAGACGGGGAAATTTCCCCATATTTGTGTGAACGGATTTATTTATTCATAATATATGTCGAGAAATGTTATAAGGTGTCAGTCTAAAATTTTCTTGTAAAAAGACAGCCGAGAGAATATAATGAATGGCGTAGCTTGCGCAGACTTGTCTGAGATATACATAGGGATACAAATGGAAAAATATATTGATATTCATTCTCATATTCTGCCGGGAATCGATGACGGTTCTTCCAGCATGGAAATGAGCATGGAGATGCTGCATATGGCGGCGGAAGATGGAATTTCTCAGATTATTCTCACGCCGCACAATAAGCCATGGCACAGAAATCCGGACCGCAGTGGGATAACTGACCGGGTTGACCAATTACAGAACCTGTTGCGGGAAGAGAAGTCAGACATCCGGCTATATACGGGCAGCGAATTGTATTATAGAAACGGATTGACAGAGGAATTGGATGACGGCCAGGCGGGAACCCTGGCGAATTCCCATTATGTGCTTGTTGAATTTGAGCCTTCCTCAGACTATGATTATATCAGAAACGGTGTGTATGCGTTGCTCATGGGCGGATATTACCCTATTGTGGCGCATGTGGAGCGGTATAAGAGTGTCTGTTCTAAAATGGTCAGAGTAGCAGAGTTGATCAATCTGGGCTGCCTTATGCAGGTGAATGCCGGAAGTATTATGGGAGATTATGGATTTGCCACGCGGCAGCTTACGAGGAAGCTGCTGAAACAACGGCTGATCCATTTTGTTGCGACGGACGCGCATGATTTGAAGAAAAGAAGACCATGCCTTTCAGGGTGTGCGGAATTTATCGGGAAAAAATATGGGGAAGACAGCAGCAGGAGATTATTTTATGATAATCCGATGTGTGTGCTGCAGGATGAATATATAAGGAACCGGAAAGAAGACTGAGATGGAAAATCATAGAGAAAATGATGTGATTGAGGTAGATCTGCTGGAAATTATAAATATTCTGCTAAGCAGGTTCTGGTTTATTCTGGGCGGCGGACTGGTGGCGGCAGCAGTGGGCTTTGCTGTCAGTATGTTCGTGATAATGCCTACATATGAGTCTACGACCAAGATTTATATTCTGAACAAATCAGAGAATACGACTGTTACCTACAGCGACGTGCAGATGGGGACACAGCTTACAAAGGATTATGCAGAACTGATAAACAGCCGATATGTATTAGAAGAGGTTATTAAGAAGCTTTCTCTGGCTGAGACAGAGTATCAGGACCTGCTTGATAAAGTCAGTGTCCATACTCCTACGGATACGCGAATCGTATCTATTACCGTGACGGACACCAATCCGCAGGAGGCAATGAATATCGCCAACTGCATCAGGGAAGTGGCCGGGGAACATATTCAGAATGTAATGGATATAGACGCGGTGAATGTGGTGGAGGAAGCCAATATGCCGACGACCAAGGCAGGGCCGAGTATACCGAAATGGACGTTGATCGGGGGTGTGATCGGTGTGCTTTTGGTTTGTGGGGTTATTCTGATACATTATCTGTTGGATGACACAATCAAGACTTCGGAAGATGTCGAGAAGTATCTTGGTCTGAGTACACTGGCTCTGATTCCGGTAGCAGTGGATGAGAATAATGTGAAGCAGAAGACTAAGAGAAAATAGATTTTAGTGTGGAGGTGCAAGTATGCAGGAAGTCACCTTGCATTTAGACCAGGATACCGATTTTCATATTAAAGAAGCTTTCAAGACGCTGAGAAGTAACGTGGAATTCTGCGGCAGTGATGTGAAGGTGATTGCCGTAACAAGCTGTACGCCACATGAAGGCAAGACAAGTGTTGCGATGGAACTGGCGAAATCCTTCGCCGAGGCGAAGAACAAAACGCTGCTGATTGACGCGGATATGAGAAAATCCGTCCTGGTGGGCCGATATAAGACTGGTGCGGTCAGATATGGATTGAGTCATTGCCTGATCGGGAGATATAAATTTTCAGATGCGATGTGTCAGACGAATATTCCCGGTCTTTATATGTTCTTTTCCGGACCCGTGCCGCCTAATCCCAGTGAGCTTCTCGGAAGCGACAGGTTCCTGGATATGTTGAATGTGATGAGAACGGCTTTTGACTATATTGTGATAGATACACCGCCTCTTGGCAGTGTGATTGACGCTGCGGTAGTGGCGAAGCACTGTGATGGTACGGTGCTGGTAGTGGAGAGCAATGCGGTCAACTATCGCTTCGTACAGAAGGTAAAAGAACAGCTGGATAAATCGGGAGGCCGTATTCTCGGAGTAGTCCTGAATAAAGTGAACCTTAATAAGAAGGGTTACTACGGAAAATATGGTAAGTATTATGGAAAATACTATGGCAAATACGGTTATGAAACGAATCCGGCGTCTGATTCGGCACAGAGACCGGAGAGACAAATAAAACCGGAGAAAGCGATAAAGGCTGACCTGCCGGACAGATCAGAGAAACCGGACGAACCAGAGAGACCAGACAGGATGGAATACTTCGGAAGCGCAGAGACGACGGTAAGGGCAGGATACACGGAAAGCGGAGAGAGAGCGGCTTTGCGTGCGGAATTCAGGGAACGTCTGGAGCGATCGGGAAGACTGGCAGAAACAGAAAAAAAAACGGAAAGAGGAAGTATATTATAGCGGCTGCTGCCATCGTTATAGTCTTCGGGCTGCTTTTTGGCGGTGTCGGAATCATGAGAACGGTTGGGAAGAACCACTTGTATCATAAGGTTACAGCACAGCAACCGGTTCTGGAATCTGCTGCGGGCGAGGAAATTCTGACGAAAGAGGAAGAAGAGAAATGGCAGGAAGGCTGGGTCAAATATGAGGGAGAAGTTTATACATATAATGAAGAGATCCTGACTTTTTTGATTATGGGTATTGATAAACAAAGTGATGTGGAAGAAGTAGCCGAAGGAACAGACGGCGGACAGGCGGATGCTTTGTTCCTGGTGGTTTTAAATCCGAAGGATAAGAGCATCAAGGTGGTGGGAGTCAACAGGAATACCATGACGGATATAGAAATCTATGACGATCATGGAGAATATGTATCCACGGTAAAATCACAGCTTGCCATACAGCATGGCTTTGGAAACGGTATGGAGGAGAGCTGTGAATATCAGAAAAAAGCTGTGGCGAATCTCTTTTACCAGCTTCCCATACATGGATATGCGGCGGTAAACATGAGCGCCGTTGCGACGATCAACGACGCGGTGGGTGGCGTTGATGTGATGGTTCCGGCGGATATGGCTGGATTTACGGAAGATTTTGTGGAAGGAAGCGAAGTGCACTTAACGGGTGAGAATGCTTTCTGGTATGTAAAATACAGAGATACCGATGTTTTTGGATCGGCGGATATGCGCCTTGAAAGGCAGAAGCTATACTTAAACAATTTTATCGAAGCGGCAAGGCAGGCCGTGAATAAAAATATTTCCGTCGTCGTGGATTTGTATCAGGCGGTCAGAAAGCAGATGGTTACGGATATATCACTGGATGAGGTGGTTTATTTGGCGCCTGTTCTGACAGATTATGAGTTTACCGGTGATAATTTCTATATGCTGCAGGGAGAAACCGTTATGGGTGAGCAGTACGAGGAGTTTTATCCGGATGAGGATGCGATGTTTCAGATGATATTGGATATATTCTATGAAAAAGTGCAGTAGAGGGAAAAAGAATTTATTTTTGAATTATATAGCTTTGCTTCTTGTGGTTTTGGCTCTGACTGGTTGTAGTGGGAATACCGAAGAAGCGCATGGTGCAGAAGGGCAGAATGAACAGGATGTGCCGGGTGACGGGAATCGTACAGCAGAAAATTCAGGGGATTTGACGCCTAATATGAGTATGGATGAAACCGGATTTGCCGGTGAGAGCGCTGCGGACGCACAGATAGATTTTCCTGCTCTCAAGAAGGAGAATCCGGATATATTCGCGTGGATTTATATACCGGAGACCACAATAGATTATCCGGTGCTGCAGAGTGAGCAGGCAGATGATTTCTATGAAAATCATAATGCATATGCTCAGGATGATGATGCCGGAGCCATCTATATTGAGCTTGCCAATTTAACGAGCATGTGCGATTTCAACACGGTATTGCATGGCAGGACGGGGGCGGATGGAGAAGGACCGTTTGCGGATTTATATCGGTTTGCAGATCCAGATTTTTTTGAGGAGCATGAGAATATATATTTATATCTGGAGGATAATGTCCTGACATATGAGATATTCGCCGCCTATGAGAGAGAGGATACAAGTTTGCTGCGCACATATGATTTCACTTATCTTGAAGGGTGTGAAAAGTTCCTGAAAGATTTGTATGGTACCAGAGAGCTTTCCATGAATCTGCGGGAAGGATGGGAAGGCGTTACACCTTATCATTTCCTGATTACTCTGACTACGAGGAGAGAAGAGGCTGACAGACAGTTCGTAGTTGTTGCGATACTGACACAGGATGCGGCCGGAACCATTGACAGAATTGTTGCTGAATAGAGTTTTCTATTTAAGAATATCCGGATACCGGAAAAAGGAGGAATTTAATCATGAAAAGAATGTTGGCACTGACATTGGCGGGAGTAATGGCACTATCTATGCCGGTTCTGGCGGCGACGAGCCCTTCGGCAGATTCTTACAGCACAGTAAGTACGTCGCCTGCTGTGGAGGTACAGGTACCTGCTGTTACGGCATCTTCCGTTCCACAGAGTGTAGTGAAAGCGGCGGCTGATGAGAATAAGACTGTCGGTGAATATATGAATAATGCCGTGACGGAGGTACCGGGCCTTGATGAGGTGGTGCCCCTTGGACAGGGAGGCCATGTGATTATCAACGGCGTACCGAGCAACCAGACATTTTCCGTGCTGAAACCGACACGCAAAGAGGTCGATTCCGCAAAAACACATGCAGTTTCCCTGAATGGTAAGGTTTTAAACGTGGCGCAGATCAAGGCATCTGTCAGCAGCTTTAAGACAGCGACGGTAAACTTTTATCTGAAAGGCATCAAGGCAGGACAGAATATTAAAGTTTATCAGTTAGTCAATGGGGAATGGATTGAACTGACAGTTACGGAAATCAGAGATGACCATTTGGTGGTGGATATGACGTCTCTTGGTACGTTGGCATTTATTGAGGTGCCAGCTGTGGCAGCGCCCGTGGAATAATTCTTATTGGACATGAGGATGGCTCATAGAGCATGAAATCTGTTGCTTCACAAGAAGATGAAATGCATGAAACGCATCCATATTCTGCGTACTGCCGCTTTCTGCGGCAGTACGTTTTAGTAAGCAGTGTTCAGGGAGGCGAGATGAGCGAAGATATTATGTTGAATACCAATACCACTGAAAAACCAGTATCACGGACCGGACGGCAGACTTGTGACAGGAATCATATGCGGGATGTATACCGGAAAAAGAATCCCGCTTATTTGTGTGTTAAGAGAGGTATGGATATCCTCCTCTCTGCGGTGGCTTTGATCTTGCTTGCTCCGATATTTTTGATGACTGCAATAGCAATCAAACTTGAGGACAGAGGGCCGGTTTTGTTTAAACAGGCCAGAGCCGGAAAAGACGGGAAATCTTTTATAATATATAAATTCCGTAGTATGTGTGTCGATGCAGACATCAGAATGCCTATGATGATGAAAGATAACGAGCAGACAGGGCATGCCTTTAAGATCAGGAATGACCCGAGAATTACCAGGGTCGGAAAATTTATCAGAAAATTTTCCATCGATGAACTCCCTCAGTTGATCAACATTATTAAAGGGGATATGAGCATTGTCGGACCAAGACCGATTCTGACTTTCCAGATGGATGATTGCAGTCCCTATGAGCAGCAAAGGCTCGTTGTGCAGCCGGGGCTTACCTGTTACTGGCAGATCGGCGGAAGAGCAAATATCGAGTGGAAAGATTGGGTGGAGATGGATCTGGATTACATAGAGGATATGAGTTTGTGGACGGATCTTAAGATTATTGTGGGGACGATTCCGGCGGTGTTTGATAGGGAAGGGGCGTATTAGATTAATATACGTTCTGATGGGAGACAGATGCTTTGGAAAATGTGACCGAATTTCTACAGAGAAAAGAATTAAATATGGTGAAAGAATTCCTACGAATATGTGAGAAGCATCATCTTACTTACTTTATGGCAGGTGGTACATTTTTAGGTGCTGTAAGACACAAAGGATTTATACCGTGGGATGACGATGTCGATATTGGCATGTATCGACAAGATTATGAAAGATTTCTCAAAATTGCAGAGAAGGAACTTTCCTATCCATATAAAATACAAACTTACAGAAATTGTAAGGAGCATCATTATTATTTTTCTCACATTGTAGATATGAGATACAAAGTAAGGAGAATGGGTAGTTTGGATAAGCGGGAAGAGTACGTATGGATAGATATATTTCCATACGA
This sequence comes from uncultured Bacteroides sp., assembly GCA_964465725.1. Lineage (GTDB taxonomy): Bacteria > Bacillota > Clostridia > Lachnospirales > Lachnospiraceae > UBA3282. The sequence goes on from CAYXKS010000001.1 coordinate 25,019, forward strand.
CGGTCTGCCGAAGGGTAGACTGAGGTCATCCGTAATCTACGCCAGGCTCCTTTTTTACAGATTTTGTTATCACATGGCCTATTTTGACAAAATCAATATTGCAAGAAAAGATAGGGCGGTATGGCAGAGAGGAATACTCTGGATACTAAAGGGTGTATACAGAATATTCAAGTTTGATAAAGACAAATGGCGTGATAAAATTGATTGCCTGTTGAAGAAACAGGATATCCGCAAATGTGATAAAATAATGAGTTTCATGGGAGTAAAGCTTCAAAAAGAAATTTTTCCCAAAAGGATTTATGATCATTTGAAAGACTATCAGTTTGAGGACGTCTGCATGAAAGGTCCCGTTGATTATGAGAGAGTTTTAAAACAGATGTATGGAGATTATATGAGCCTGCCACCGGTGGAGAAGAGGATGTCTCATCCAATGGAAATAATGGAATGTAAGAAATAGCAGAAAGGGGGTTATAAAAGTGTTTAGCGATAACCCTGATATACGAAAAATTCAAAAAATTGAATTGGAAATGCTAAGGTATTTCGACAAAATATGTGAAGAGAATAATTTGACATATTATATTTGTGGTGGAACCTTGATAGGTGCAGTGAGAGAAAAGGGATTTATACCGTGGGACGATGATATAGATATTATGATGCCACGCGAGGATTATGAATGGCTACTGCGATACAGAACGAAAGTTCTTACGGGTAAATATTTTCTTTATGATTATAGGATAGATGAAAGAGAAAATAATCCAAGAAGAGTGCCAGCATTATGTGATAAAAGTATGAAAGTTAAACAAAAGAGGGGTAACAGAGAAAGAGAACAATATATTCTTCTGGATATTTTTGTATTAGATGGAATGCCCAGAGGAAAAATCAGAAGAAATTTACATTATTTATTTTTTAGCTTATGGCATATAGCGTTACAGTTATCCTGGTATGATACAACTGTGAACCAATATAGGACAGACAGAACAAGATTAGAGAAATTAGTAATAAAAATGTTGAATAATATAAAGGTGCGTCCTAAGTGGGATACTCGAAAATTGGTTCGAAAAGAACATAATATACTAAAGAAATATGAGTGGGGGCACAGTGATTATGTATGCAGTCTTTTGGGACCATGCCACAAAAAAGAGATTTTGCCTAAAGAGATTTTTTCAAATTCTATTAAGTTGCAATTTGAAGATTTGAAAGTAAATGCTCCGGCAAAGTATCATGAAGAACTAATTCATTATTATGGAGATTATATGGTTCCGCCCGTAAAAAAAGAAGAGAGGGAATTGCATCACAGATTTGAAATTGTAGAGGATAAAAAAGGATGAACGTAGCATTATTGACTGCAGCGGGATATGGAAGCAGGATGCATCAGGAGATCCCGAAACAGTTTATACATATTAATAACAAGCCGGTACTTCTGTATACACTAGAAGCATTTCAAAGATCCCCACTGATCGATGAAATAATCGTGGTATCACTGGAGAATTGGAAAGATATGTTATGGGCATATGCAAGACAATTTGGTATAACTAAATTGAAGTATATTGTTAACGGAGGAAATACGGGACAGGCATCTATCCTTTGTGGTCTGAAGGAATTGGAAAAAGAGCATCAGATGACAGATGTGGTAATGGTGCATGACGGAAACCGTCCGATGATTTCGCAGGAAGTAATTGAGGACAGCTTAGCGGTTTATCATAAATATGGCAGTGCGGTTGCCGCTATTCCGTGCGTTGAAGCAATTTTTGAAAGTGATGATGGGGTATCATCCGATATAACGTTTCCGAGAGAAAAATTGTTGCGGACACAGACACCGCATACGTATACTTTAGGAGAGCTATTGCAGGCCCATGAGGAGGCCGGTAAGAATAATATTTGTAACACTGCTGCATCCTGTGTATTGATGCAGAAACTAGGTAAAAAAATTTATTTTTCGAAGGGATCGGAAAAGAATTTGAAATTGACAACAGTAGATGATATAGATACTTTTGTGGCGTATTTAAGTGTGCAAAATAAGATTATATGAAATAATTCCTATTAATGGCTGCTATTCGACGAGAATGGAGTTTAGAAGTCAAAAATAGCAGCCATGTTAGAAGTGTACTATATAGTACTCATATAGAGGTAAAGATGAAAAAAGTTGTAATAGATGGAAGATGTATCAAGAGAGGAAAATTTGATGGCGCACAGAGGTATGCAAAAGAGATATTGTTAGAGCTTGATAAAATTGTTCCCTCCGGTAAATATGAACTTTTAATTCGTCCAGAAGCCAAGGATTTGATTGATTTAAAGCAAATCAGGAAAGTTGAAATTAGTAGTAGCTGTATATTACTCTGGAGATTGAAAACTTTTTCTTATTTGCTCAGACATTCTGCATGGTATATTAATTTTTCGAATGGACCGGCTATTTGGAGTAAATCTATTATTACTTTGCATGATATATATGCTTTTTATAATGTATGTAATAATACAAAAATGTATTATTTAAAAAAGAAATGCGCAGCGATTCTTAATGTTATTGTAGCAAAACGCATTGTAACGGTGTCGCAATACAGTAAAAGCACCATGATAGCGAAGTTGCCGATTAGTCCAGAGAAGATTAGCGTGATATATAATGCATGGCAACATATTAGTACGATTATACCTGATGTAAGCATATTGGAAAGAGAACATTTACAGACGAAAGAGTTCTATTTTTTTATTGGACGTTTAGTAAATAATAAGAACATTAATTGGATTTTCAATGTTGCAGATTATAACCCGGATGATATATTTGTTATTTCCGGGGCGATAAGTAATGAAAAGTTTAAATTTTATTATGGAAAAAATAACAATATCATTTATACAGGTTTTATAAGTGATGCTGAAATGGCAGCATTATATCAGCATTGTAAAGCTTTTCTCTTCCCTTCTCTTATGGAAGGATTTGGTATTCCTCCTTTGGAGGCTCTGTACTATGGGGCGGCTGTTATTATTTCAAACACTTCATCGCTTCCGGAGATATATGAAGACTGTGCACATTATATAGATCCTTTAAAATATGATTATTGTTTAAATGAAATATTACAGGAGCCAGTTGGTTCGGCAGAGAAGATATTAAGAAAATTTAGTTGGGAAAAGTCAGCTTGGCAATGGTATGAGTTAATAGAGAGCTATACGGGCTGAGGTGAGAGAATGTATCGGGCCAGAATCAATGTTTCATATATAGGGAAGTATATATTTTTGTTTATATTACTGCTTCCCTTTATTGGAATATCGAACTTTCAATATATATCACAATTAGATAGACTCACATTTTTCAGTAATTTTATTAACAAGTTGTGGTATATCAATGCAATTATAATTAGTATTTGTATTATATACTATTTTTTTTATACAAAACGTTTTATAAGTATACCATGTTTTTTATGTGTATGTCTATTCTCTTATGTACTTATCAGAACATTTGTGGGTGGTGATGTGTCGAAAAATGTGATTACATTTATTCTGATGGGGCTTTTTGGAGAAGTGTATATATTGAAAAAAAAGGAAATTTTTCTGGTTTTTATAGATGTATTAAATACTTTTATATTTTTTAATCTATTATTTATTATTAAATATATGAGCCAGGGAGGATTGGTTTACTGGTCTGTGCGGGAACAGAGAGTCTGGAAGGGATATTATCTGCTGGGATATGATAACGGGTTTATAATAGTTATCTTGCCATTGATATGTTATACTTTGATAATGTATCGGGAGGGCAGAAATAAAAAGTATCTTTTGATGTTAATAATGCAAGTTTTATCTGTAATCTTGATAAAATCGGTAGCCTCATTTATTGCTCTGGGATGCTTTGGAATTTTTACATTATTTCAGAGTAATAAGATATTCAAAAAAGTATTTTATAACCCTTTAAATATAATATTCGTGCATTTTACATGTTTCTATGGATTTGTGGTGTTGAAAGTTCAGTATATTATCAGTGATGTTATTTACTATTTGTTCCATAAAGGACTCGATACAACGAGATGGAGACTTTGGAATGAAGGACTTGAGAAAGCAGGAAAGAGCTTGTTGTGGGGATATGGATATGGAATAGAAGTATTTGGTAATAATTATTTATCTCCTCATAATTTGGTTCTCGAATGGATAACTCAGGGCGGAATTATAGAGCTTCTGGGGTACTTTGTATTGATTTACATAGCGTTAAAACAACTAAATAAAAATATTGAATACCCTCCTGCAAAGATATTATATAATGGCATAATAGCTTTTATGTTTGGTTATATGGCAGAAGGTTATAGCACTTATAGATCATATTGGATGTTTCTGCTACTATTGCTAATATCAGCAAGACTGGAATATTTGAATCATCTTTTCACGTTGGAAAATATAAATTACCAAAAGTGAGTATATAAAAATGAGAATATTCATTTCAAAAAAAGATATTATTTGGAATTATGCGGGTACTCTGTTTTCCATGGGAATGGGGTACCTTTTATTGCCATTTTTTCTAATTTATTTTGACGAAGATACATTGGGGTTATGGTATATTTTTATGAATTTGGCAAATGTTGCAAATCTGTTCGTTTTTGGGTTTTCGCCTTCCTTTGCAAGAAATATTGCCTATTGCTGGAACGGAGCGGATAAACTGGCAGCCAAGGGGAAATATGACGAAGAAGTAGAAGAAGGCAGGTTTAATATTAATCTGTTTACGACAATTTTAAAGACATGTAAAAAGGTGTATCTGTTAATTGCGTCTGTTATGCTTTTGTGCTTTTTAACAGTAGGTACTACATATGTGAAATATGTAGCAGGGCATATCTTGAATAATATGTATTTTTTTTCATGGTTTGTTTTTCTGGCAGCAGTTTTTCTGAATTTGTATTTTGGATACTATGTATCTTTATTGAGTGGGATTGGAAGAGTTGCCGAAAGAAATAAAGCTCAGGTATGTGCAAGTTTGATCAGAATATCCATGACTGCGCTGTTGCTAAAGGCGGGAATGGGTTTTCTGGGAGCTTGTATTGCGTATTTGATGCAGGGTTTTGCCTTCCGGCTCCTTTGTAGATATTTCTTTAACATAACATTGGAACAAGTATATGGAAAAGTAAACTTAAATATAAAAATAAGTATAAAGGAAATAAAAAATTGTTTTTTGACCATATGGCCCAATACGTGGAGAGATGGGTTAGTGAGTGTTTCAGACTATTTATGTACACAGGCTGGAACAATTGTGGCATCTTTCTTTTTGACTTTGGCTCAGACAGGACAGTATTCATTGGCAGTTCAATTAATTACCGTGGTCGCAAAGGTAGCAAGATCTTTTCAGATTGCTTATATACCAGCATTGCAGTCGGCATACATATTGAATGATAAGAATGCTGGAAGAAGAATTCATGCAACGTGTATTTTTGTATATTGTTCGGTGTTTTGGATTGGATTTACCGGAGTATTGGTAGCGGGTATTCCGATTCTTCAGATTATTAAACCGGGCATAGAGTTTGACACATATGTTATGCTTGGCGTTGGTATATCACAGTTCATGATTGTGTTTAGAAATTGTTATGCCTCGTATTTGTCAACAACAAATCAAATAGAGTATTGGAAAGGATTTATTTTTTCTGGCTGTATGTCAGTGGCAGGTAGTGTTTTTCTGTTATATTTTTGGAATATGGGTGTATGGGGAATCATTATCTCTACATTAATATCAGAAGCTGCTTATAACGTTTGGAAGTGGCCTTGTAAGGTACATAAGGAGCTTGAACTTGGATTTAAAGAATTATTTTTTCTTGGCTATAGAAATATGTTATTGATAATTAAGAAAAAATGATGGTGTTAGTCAATATATGGATTGGTATGTCATTTTACTTATTTGTAATCTGCATATTTTAGAACACAGACAGAATCAAAAATATGTCACTGTCCCGCTTACTGACCAACACCAAGTGAAAATATTAGATCCGATACTATAAACCTGAAACAGTTTTTTAAAACGTCAGCCATATAAAATGTTTGAGACACACACATAATTCCTTCTTTGTGTATTAAGACATAGTGACTGTTAGGTGATATACAGCTGTTAATAATAAACACAATACCTATTAAAGGCATTTTTATTGGTTGAATTTAACAGGAGTACGACATGCAGACATATCAGGAAGAATTAAAAACACTAATTAAACAAAATTTCTTATGGAAGAAATTATCCGGAAAGGCAATTATGTTGTCAGGTGCGACGGGGATGATTGGTAAATGTATTATCGATTTATTAATGCAATACAACTATGATTGCTCATCTGATCAGCAAATCAGCGTCATTGCCCTCAGCAGAAAGGAAGAGAATGCCAGATTGCGTTTGGGAGAATATTGGAATAAAGATACATTTCGGTACATTTCTTGTGATGTAAATCAGGGAATTTCGGAGTGCGGCAATGTTGATTATGTGATTCATGCAGCAAGCAATACGCATCCACTGCAGTATTCACAGGATTCCATAGGAACGATTACGGCCAATGTCATTGGCACAAAGAATCTGTTGGATTATGCGGTTTTTCATAGAGCAACACGTTTTTGTTTTATCTCTTCTGTAGAAATTTATGGAGAGAATCGCGGGGATGTGGATAGATTTACTGAGGATTACCTGGGCTATATAAATTGTAATACCTTGCGCGCGGGATATCCAGAAAGTAAGAGACTGGGAGAGTCGTTGTGCAACGCCTATGGGCAGACACATCAGCTTGATTTTGTGATTCCGCGTCTAAGCAGGGTTTATGGCCCGACAATGCTTATGTCAGATTCCAAGGCGATTGCTCAGTTTATCAAGAAAGCATCGACAGGAGATGATATTGTACTAAAGAGTGCTGGTACGCAACTGTATTCTTATACGTATGCTTTGGATGCTGCTTTGGGAATTCTTACCGTACTTCTGGAAGGCAAAAGCCGGGAGGCATACAATATTTCGGACAGGGAGTCGGAGGTAACGCTTCGGCAAATTGCAGAATGGCTGGCGGAAGACAATGGTGTGAGGGTGGTTTTTGATATACCGGATCAGACCGAACTGGCAGGTTATTCTACTGCAACGAAGGCGCTCCTAGATACAGAGAAAATAACAGAACTTGGATGGAGGCCACAGACACATATGAGGGAAGGGCTACGGAAAACAGTGGAAGAGCTGCGCCCAACGCCGATCTATGTATAGGCAGCTGTTTCCAGATTCAAAGCGGCCCAAAACGTCTCGCAAACGGTCACTGTTATTATATCAATTCATTCAGGAAGAATATTAAAATTGAAATATATGTTTATTTGGCAGTCTTCAATTAACAGATGAATATAAATAGAATACATATTTTAGAATAAGGAAAATAATATCGGAAAAGAAAAAGAAGAAGGGAGCATCGAAATGATAAAAGAAAAAATGTGCTATGAATGTGGCGCGAAAGATACATATGAATTAAAAAGTACAATCAGGGAATACAAAGGAGATGGATATTGTTTCGAGTTATTAGTAGATGTTCCATTTTGTAAAATATGTGGTATTCCCATATATGATGAAAGACTTGAGAGAAAAATTGCACAAAAAGCGAACGAAAAAATACGTGAACAGCGGGGTATCATAACACGTGAAGAGATTTTGAATATTTTAGAATTATATAAAGTCAGTCAAAAATTTTTGAGCAAATTGTTAGGATGGGGAGAAATAACACTTACAAGATATATTAATGGAAATTATACGCCGAATGCTGCTAATAGTAACCGACTCAAAGAATTAAAAAATCCTTATGTTTTTCAAATGTTACTGCATAATTTTCATAATGAACACTCGGAAAACAGTGATGAAAAGTTTTAGGATTTGTTTATTTATAGATAAAAAGTATCATGATGCTAATGCAATACCAGAATCTTTAAGGTGGGATTTTTGTGAGGCGCAATGGAAAATCATCGCGCCTTTTTTCAGTTGAATGAGGTCACTGCGTGGAAAGTTGTTTACAAAATGTGAATACATTATAAAAAGTTCTTCATAAAAATGTAAATTTTGAGAAATAACCCTTTGCAAAATGTGTTATTCTGATTGTATATAATAAAAGAGTTGGGTATAATATGAAATAACATAGAAGGAGTAAGGATATTGTACTGGAAGGTGACGGATATATGTACAGAGAAGCAATGCGGCAGCTGAAATCATGGAAAATGGCACCTGGCAGGAAGCCTTTAATACTTCGAGGGGCAAGACAGGTGGGAAAAACGTGGCTGATGAAAGAATTTGGTAAATTATATTATCAGAAATGCGCTTATATCAGTATGGACGAAAATGAACGAATGGAGGAGGTATTTCGGGAGGCGTTTGATATCGGCAGAATTATCGAGATGCTTGAGATTGAAGTCGGGTTTAAAATTGATCCGGAAGAGACGTTGATTATTTTTGATGAGGTACAGGAGATACCGAGAGCATTGAAGTCCTTAAAGTATTTTCAGGAGACGGCGCCGCAATATCACATTATAGCGGCAGGGTCTCTTCTGGGGATTGCATTGCACGAGGGCACGTCTTTTCCTGTGGGGAAAGTTGATTTCTGTTATTTGTATCCGTTGACATTTCGGGAATTTTTGCTGGCATGTGGAGAAGAGAGACTTCTGGAAATACTGGATCGGAATGATTCGGATGCAATGCAGGTATTCAGAACAAAATATACGGATTATCTGAAATATTATTATTATATCGGCGGAATGCCTGAGGCTGTGTTGGAATTCATAACAAACCGGGATATGAAAAAAGTAAGAGAAGTTCAGAACAGACTGTTGTATGCTTACGAAAATGATCTGTCCAAACATGCACCAAAGGAAATTGTCACACGAGTAAGGATGCTTTGGAATTCTATTCCAGCACAATTGGCAAAGGAGAATAAGAAGTTTATATATGGATTAATCCGCGAAGGCGCCAGGGCAAGAGAATATGAAGTGGCGATTACATGGTTAATAGATGTAGGATTGGTATACAGAGTCGGACGGGTAAAGAGGCCGGATTTTCCGCTTAGAGCATATCAGGATTTTTCGGCATTTAAATTATTTGTTGTGGATATTGGTTTGTTAGGGGCCATGTCCCGCTTGAATCAGAAAATAATCCTGGAAGGCAACAGGCTTTTTGAGGAGTTCAAGGGCGCTTTGACAGAACAATATGTTTTGCAGCAATTAATTACTGATCCGGAGAACGATATATTTTATTGGTCGGCGGAGAATGCAACGGCCGAACTGGATTTCCTGATTCAAACAGATGAATATATGATTCCCATGGAAGTAAAGGCGGAAGAAAATCTACAGGCAAAAAGTTTAAAGGTCTTTACACAGAAATATGGAATAAAGAAGGCGGTCAGAGTGTCGATGGCTGGATTCAGGGATCAGGACTGGCTGATTAATTTTCCGCTTTACAATGTGGGGAATTTGAACAAATATCTTAAAGGAAAATGAGGATAATATCCGTGTCCTGTATTAAACTGTAATTAAAAATTGTCGCATAGAATTTTTTTGGTGGCAGGAGGGTACTGATTGGCGGTGAAGGAATTAAAAGCTATTGATAACATAGGAAAACATTGAGATTGGGAGGTAAAAAGAAATGAAACTTCGTGAAAGAAAATACTCGGGAACGTTGGTTGAGACGGAAAGTTCCAGGGAGAAAGAACACCGTAAAATTGCCCGTAAGGCCGCGGCGGAAGGAATTGTCCTTCTGGAAAACAATGGTGTGCTGCCACTGCAGCCCGGTGCGAAAATTGCGCTGTATGGATTTGGAGCCAGGTATACGATCAAGGGAGGAACCGGTTCGGGGTCCGTCAATAATCGGAGCAACGTGAGCATCGACGAAGGGCTTCGCAATATGGGATTTTCAGTTACTACTGATGATTGGCTGGATGACTATGACAGGAGATATGAGGCGGCAAGAGAAGCATGGGTAGATTCTATTTACCGGATAGCCGGTGACGGATTTGATTTTGATGCACTGTACACGGCTCATTCAGGGAATCCCATGTCGGCGCCTGTCGGCAAAGCGATAACACCGGAAGAGAAGACGGACACAGATACAGCAGTCTATGTGATCAGCAGAGTATCCGGCGAGGGAACCGACCGATATACGAAAAAGGGCGACTACTATCTGTCCGATGCAGAGTACAGTGAGCTGAAGACTATTGCCTCCGTATATGAGAAAACAATAGTGATTCTGAATACGGGTGGGATCATAGATCTTTCCTTTACGGATGAGTTAAAGACAGATGCTTTGGTATATATGTCTCAGGCCGGTATGGAGGGAGGCAATGCCCTGGCTGATATTTTGAGCGGGAATGTAAATCCCAGCGGCAAATTGACGGATACATGGGGCTATGCATATGAAGATTATCCTGGCAGCAGGGATTTCAGTCACAATAATGGCAACCTGTTTGAGGAAAAGTATACAGAAGGAGTCTATGTAGGATACCGGTATTTTGATACCTTCGGTATAAAGCCCAGGTATTCTTTTGGATATGGACTTTCCTATACGAAGTTTACTCTGTGTACAGAGAGCGTTGCACTGGAAGGACATCGGGTTATAGTACGGGTGAAGGTGGCAAATACAGGAGCTGTATCCGGCAGGGAGGTTGTGCAGGCATATGTTTCCTGTCCGTCCGGGCATATGAAAAAGGAGAAAAAGCGTCTGGTGTCCTTTGCGAAGACGAGCCTTCTTGCGCCGGGGGAAGAAGAGACAGAGGCATTGGAATTTGACCTGTCCTTATTGGAGTCTTACTGGGCAGGAAAAGCATCTTACTATATGGATAAAGGAGCTTATTATCTTTTCATTGGCACATCGGTGAGTGAGACAGAGATGGTGGCGTGTTTGACTTTGAACGATACGGTGTTTGTCAGAAAGCTTACAAATATTTGTCCGCTTTTGAGTTCATTGACGGAGATCGAGCCTTCGGATGAATTGGTATCGGCCTGGGAAGCAGAGTGTGCAGAGAGCAGTCGGGCAAAGGCGATACAGGTCATTTCGATTGACAATGCAATACATAAATCGCGGACAGCAGATGGAGAAGAAACAAAGAAGGATGCCATCAAAGATGCAGCGGACAGACTTGTAAAAGAGCTGACTCTGGAGCAGAAGGCGG
>CAYXKS010000001.1:36229-47116 GCA_964465725.1 uncultured Bacteroides sp.
ATCAAAGATGCAGCGGACAGACTTGTAAAAGAGCTGACTCTGGAGCAGAAGGCGGCGTTGGTGTGCGGCAGGGTCAAGGACGGTGAGGCGGAAGTAATAGGGAATGCTTCCGTGACAGTGCCGGGAGCAGCAGGTGAAACTACACGGATTCTGGAGGACTCGCATAATATCGGGAGCATTATCCTTGCTGACGGTCCCGCGGGGCTTCGCCTGCAAAAGCACTATGAGGAAAATCCTGAGGATGGCAGTATCTATACACTGAATCAGATAGAGAGTCTGGAAAACCGGATTTTCCAGAAGGAATTTTTACATGAAGGGTCAATCTCCCACTATCAGTATTGCAGTGCAATTCCTGTGGGAACTCTCCTGGGACAGACCTTTGATGTGGAATTGCTGCAGGAAGTGGGAGAGATGATCGGCCGTGAGATGGAGGAATTCGGTGTTACGCTATGGCTGGCGCCGGGAATGAACATCCATCGCAATCCTTTGTGTGGAAGGAATTTTGAGTATTATTCGGAGGACCCTCTGGTAAGCGGCAGAATGGCGGCGGCGATTACCCTTGGCGTGCAGAAGCTTCCGGGAGTGGGGACGACGATCAAGCATTTTGCCTGCAACAATCAGGAGGATAACCGCTGGGGTGTGGATTCTATTGTCTCAGAGAGGGCATTGCGTGAGATATATCTGAAAGGATTTGAGATTGCTGTGAAGACCTCTCAACCGATGGCGATCATGACATCTTATAACAAGGTAAATGGTGTTCATGCTGCCAACAATTATGATCTGTGTACAACCGCCGCCAGGGATGAGTGGGGATTTGAGGGACTTATCATGACGGACTGGACAACTACGAATAACGGGCATGGCTCGTCGTCGGCAAAATGTATTTCTGCCGGGAATGATTTGGTGATGCCGGGAAGACCTTCGGATATACAGGAGATTATGGATGCCGTTCATGGAGAGAAGCACTTAAGTCTGGATGAGCAGGATTTGAATGCGTGCGTAGCCAGAATCTTAAGAATTATTCTAGCCTCAAATGCTTATGTTTTCATGTGATATTGTAAATTCCGGGGTTTTTGTGGCTCGATGCTTGAAAATGTGTTATACTATATTTTGTGTATCAGTATTACAGAGAAACAAGGCAATGTCATTTAGTTTTAGCCGGACGTGCAGGTCATTGTGTATTGGTTTAATTAAATGACATTGAGAAACAAAGAGGATACACAAAATATTAATCATGGGGGATAAGAGTTATGGAAGAGACAATGAAGGATTATGAAAAGGAACTGGAAGCGTCGTTCCGCACGATTCAGGAAGGCGATGTGATCAAAGGTACTGTGATCGGTGTAAATGAGGAAGAAGTCACATTGGATCTTAAATATTACACACAGGGTATCATCAAGGCAGAGGATATGAGTGATGATCCTGGCTTTTCCGTTATGACGGATGTGCATGAGGGAGATGTGATCGAGGCTTCCGTTGTGAAGACGGATGATGGACAGGGTAACATCCTTCTTTCCAGAAGAGAGGCGAATGCCGTGCTTGCGTGGGACGTGCTTACAGGATATATGGAGGAGAAAAAGAATCTTACCGTGAAGGTAAGCGAGGTCGTAAATGCAGGTGTAGTTGCTTATCTGGAGGGAATCAGAGGATTTATACCGGCTTCTCATCTTGATATTTCTTACGTGGAAAACCTGGAAGAGTATAAGGGTAAAGCGCTGGAAGTCAGAGTTATCACGGTTGATCGGGAGAAACAGAAGCTTGTACTTTCTGCCAGAGAAATCTTAAGGGAGAAAGCAAAAGAAGAGCATGACCACAAGGTGGCAATGATCGTGCCCGGAACGATTCTGGAAGGCACGGTAGAGAGCCTGCAGCCTTATGGGGCTTTTGTTGACCTGAAGGATGGGCTAAGCGGTCTTGTCCATATTTCTCAGATATGTCAGAGAAGAATCAAGAAGCCTTCTGAGGTGGTTAAAGTTGGCGATAAAGTTAAGGTCAAAGTTTTGAACACAAATAATGGGAAAATTTCTCTGAGTATGAAAGCGGTTGAAGAACAGCAGGCGGAAGAGGTAGAAGATATTGATGTTAAACAATATGGTTCCGGAGAGAGTCTGGGAACGAGCCTTGGGGAAATATTTGCAAAGCTGAATCTTAATTGAGAATGAAGAATATTCCCGCTGGCTTCTTTTGATGGAATATTTGTGTCGAGGAGGACATAGGGCGCAAATGTAAAGATTAAAGCCTCTGTGACCTGGATTTGGTCATAGAGGCTTTAATGATATATATTGATATATCGTCTGTCAATTTTCAGATGAGACAAACTGTCCATTCTGATAGGTATCTGTACGATCCAGAACTTCGGTGTTGGTTTCGTCGTCGTGATGATAAATATTCTCTTTATAAGAGTTAGTGCTGCTGTCGAAGTCAGTGACGGATGAATACTTGAACAGGTGATTGTTTTCATCATAATATTCAACACGAATCAGAGTTACGCCGTCGTTATCATAAATTGAAGTTGTGCGGTCGTAATCTTTGACAGGAGCAGAGACATTGTTGCTTGTATTGGCAGGTGCCGTACTGTTATTGGTGGCAACTGTATTATTATTGGATGAGGAACTGCTGCTTGCAGAGGCATTACTGCTTGGAGCAGGGGTTCCTACGTTATTGCTGCCGCTTGGAGTGGCATTGTCTGCGATATTGCTGTTATCGTTCGAAGTGCTGCTATTTGCGGCACTGTTGTTATTTGGAACGCCATTTCCAGTGGGACTATTACCGTTTGAAGCGCTGCTATTAGTGCTGCTAACGTTATTTCCTCCTTTTGCGGGTGTGTTGGCGGTTGCAGATACAGAGTTGTCCGTGTTCTTGACGTCTCTGTTAACATTTGTGTTCTGGACCCCGGCGGCTTCTGCAGCGGCAATATCTGCATAGCCATGTGTCGTTCCCTGAGTACGTTTTTCCTGGATTCCACATGTTAAATAGTGATCGACGATTGCGGCTATATCATAGCCGAGAGTCTCTTTGACATCACTGTATGCATTTACATAGATCAGGGGATCAAAAAGAACTCCCTTTGTCCGGCCCTCATAAACCCCTGCAGTAAGATAGTGATTTACATAGGCACTTGTATCGTTTCCGAAAGCTTTAGCCAAATCAGCGTAAGCCGCCTTGTAGGCATTCACATCGATAATAAGACTTTCCTGATTGCTTTTTATCAGCGTGTTTACATAGTCGCTGGAAGACAATTCTGCTGCCGAGACATTCATAACGGAACCGATCAATAAAAGCGCTGCCGCGCCGGCGGCAATTTCTTTTTTCAGGTTCATATTCTCAATCTCCTTCCTTTAGTTTTTTTTAAATTATATAGGGAGAGAGCCTGCTTTGTCAATCCGTTTTTAGTCCGGGTTTTTAGTTTACATAATTATTTATTGCCCTTTTTATTGCCAATGAAAATTATACACTAACTTAGCCTTATATTGGCTCTTCCCGGGGGAATGTGCCGGTTCAAGGACTGCCGGAATTCCTGCCTGCTCTTTGGTCAGCGAAATAAAGTACAGTTACCGGATTCCCTGTAATACCGTATCCGGTCTTCCAGATCTTTACGTGTGCATCCAAGCTCTGACGCGAGACAGTCCATACAGAGGAATTTCCGGGCATTTCTGCTGACCAGTTTCATGTAGATTCCCCTGTCATCCCATGTAAGTGGGGCAGAGCATTGAAAACACTGATTAATGTCTGTCATTTGGTTTCCACGCTTTCTTGGGCGGCGTCCTTTGACGCTTTAGTAAATCTTTTCGTCTTTTTTAATGCTTGCTCTCAGAACAAGGCAATCGTGAGAAGGAACAACAGGCGCGAAGCGCTCTTTAAATTCTCCAAGTTCCTTTTTCCCGAAGCAGTCATACAAAGACAGCGCCATATGGGAATTGTAAGAAATGCCAAGTTCCCAGAACGGCAGAGAAATTTCCCGCTGCCCTTCTCCGAGATTGAAGAAGCCGATGGCCAGATCGCCGTCCGCCAATACTTTGACCAGGACAAAGCACCCGCTGCCACTTAGCCACTGGGGATCAGGATAAACGGCGTAGCAGCCTCTTGCCTCCGGATCCTGATTGATGCGGATCAATTCTTTATTCAACAGAATATTTTTCGTGGCTTCCCCTGCACTGCGTATGTCACAGCCGATCATAAGCGGAGAACCCATCAGGCTCCAGAGTGCGAAATGTGTCTTGTATTCCGTATCCGTACAACCGCCGATCTTTCCAATATAATCGTTATTGCTTCCGCCGTGCATTCCTACAACCAGCATATCCATGTCATTGTGGCAGAAATTACCGGTATAGCTGGCCTTATCCAGCTGGGAGATGGCAATCGTCTTAATGGAGTCCCATCTGTCCTGAATGTCTCCCGTAGAACGGTACATATGCGCACCGGAGGAGCGGATCCATGTATGCACATTATCCTCTCCCCAGTTGCAGGCAGAGAACAGGATATCGCGGCCCGAATTCTTCAGAGCTAGGCTCATGCGGCGGTACAGAAGTTCTCCGTCCATTGTGCGGGGCTTGAAGCAGTAATCGTATTTCAGATAATCAATTTCCCACCTGGCAAATTGTGCGGCATCCTGGAATTCATGTTCGAAGCTTGCCGGATAACCGGCGCAGGTATGTGTGCCGGCACAGGAATACATGCCGAATTTCAAACCTTTGGAGTGAATATAATCTGCCAGTGCCTTCATACCGCTGGGGAATTTGGCCGGGTCGGCGACCAGATTTCCATGGGTATCCCGTTCTTTCAGGCTCCAGCAGTCATCGATTACGATGTATTCATATCCCGCGTCTTTATACCCTTCGGAAACGAACACATCCGCAACCTGCCTGATCAGTTCTTCGTTGATATCCCATGTGAAAGTATTCCATGAGTTCCAGCCCATGGGAGGGCAAAAACCTGTCTGATGTTTGTTCATAAATAGTATACTCCTTGTCATTGTGCTGTGTAGAACGCCTAAGGGAACAACTCTGCATACCCGCAGTCAAAGATTCTATGAAAACTGCGGGTATGTGAATTGTAACTCCGCTGAAAGGTTATTGCAAGCAGGAAATTACTTGTCTTTTGCCGTGACGATCAGATGTCCGGAGTAAATACAGATCAACATGCTGAGAAACATCACGATGGAGCTGTATTTATGCCACTTCATAGGACTCATTTTTTCACCTTCTTTCTTAAAAACGGGTTTGGATCAGGGCTTATTCTCCAAGCAGCCTTCGCAGGATCTGTTCACGATTTTCGATGAACATCTTGGTGATCTGATAGCTGTCCGTTTCTTCATAAGAACAGGGATGGATCAGGCCATCGTCAAAGGTCAGTATCCTGGCGCCGGGAATACTCAACAGGATCGGTGAGTGTGTAACGATAATAAATTGGGAGCCTTCTTTGGCGCAGTTATATATTTCCATCAGTAAGGTCAGTTGTCTCTGCGGGGACAGGGCGGCCTCCGGTTCATCGAAAATATAAACGCCGTTCGGATTCAGGCGCTTCTGGGCGAGAGCAAGGAAACTTTCTCCATGGGACTTCTCATGATAATGCTCTGACGGATGTTTCAGATCTGCATAGTCTTCTTCTTTTGTGGCGACATTATAGAAGCTTTCCGCACGTAGAAAATAACCGCCCTGTGCTTTGCGGTATCCCTTCGATAAACGGATGGCCCCGTGAAGCTTGGAATGGGAATCGTATGTGGAGAAATTGTAATTGCGGGTACCGCCCTCCGGGTTAAAACCGTACGCCACTGCGATTGCTTCCAGAAGAGTCGATTTCCCACTTCCGTTTTCCCCGACGAAGAAGGTAATAGGCTGCGTGAATTCCAGGTTGTCCAACCCGTTGATTGCCGGAATGTTTCTGAGGTAGCTGTATTTCTCTATTTGGTTCCAGTCGATCGTGATCTGACGGATAAACTGGTCATTCATATTTTACAATGTCCTTTCATTCTGCGCAGGACGGGTCGGATGTCTCATCCTGTCTGAAATAATCTTGATATTCCTTCGGCGACATTCCGTATTCCTTTTTAAAAGCGCGGTAAAAGCTGGAATAATCTTTGAAACCGAACAGCAAATAGGTTTTGCTGACTTCCTGGCGGCTGAGGATGGAATCCCGGCACATGGAGAGCCTTTTTTTCATAATAAACTGATGGACGGATATGCCGAAATTATCTTTAAACATATGGGCAATGTGGTACTTACTGACATAGAATTTCCGCGCCAGTGCGTCCAGAGAAAGATCTTCGTCCAGATGTGTCTCGATATATTGAAGCAGGTTCCGGCACAGATCTTGTGTTTCCTCCGGAGAATCCGGATGTTCCTTCTCATAGACGGTCCGGTTCAGGTGCAGGATCAGTTCCTGGGCACAAAGAGAGACCCTGGCAGCCTTGCCGAAACGCTCGGCGTGGATCTCTTCGAGCAACTGGAAAATTCTGGACTGCAGGGCATTAAAGGAAATCGTGTCATAATGAAAAAGATAGTGGCCCAGGGTTCGCGCCAGCTGCGGCAGGTATCCATAATCCGGGGAGTCTTCGCATAATCTTTGGACATAAGTCCTGCTGACCCAGAAGACAAACCGGCGGTAAGGGACGGCGGTATTGTGAATAATTGCCAGGTGAGGGACACCCGGCGGAAGTAGGATCATATCGCCGGAATTCAGAGGATATTCCTTTTCGTTGATTCGGATAGACACATTCCCTTCGAGGAAAAAATAGAATTCATAATAGTCATGAGAATGAACCTGCACTCTAGAAAGCGTACCGTCTTTACGGGAATCGCTGTAATAATAGATCTCATAATCCTTTGACAGCATATACTGCCGGGTGCTGAAAGCAGTCTGTAATTTCTTGTTCATATCAAACGGGCCCTCCATCTGCCGCGCCTGTTTCATTTCTTATATAGTTAACGACATTAGAAATTTTGTTTCCGGTCTTGTAAAAGCTTCCATTTATGGCTTTGACAAGAACCGGAAACAGAAATTTGTTATGTCGTTTACTATAGTTTACTATGAAACCGCAACTTTTACAATATGAACAACAACTATCTCAATTGGATCATACCCGGCAGAAACTCTATAATGTATTTATCGATAGCAGCAGGGATATCGGAACTGTTATCTTAAACAGGGAAATTCATTGATCAGAGAAGATTCAGGCGTCACAGGACGCCGGACAAGGAGAGGAAGAAAACTATGGAAATGACATTGAGGTGGTATGGTTCCAGATTTGACACGGTTACTTTAAAACAGATCCGTCAGATTCCGGGAGTTACCGGAGTTATCACGACGTTGTACGATACCGCGCCGGGGGAGGTATGGAGCAGGGAACGCATTCACGCGCTGAAGGAGGAAGTGGAGGCTTCGGGGCTTCATATTTCCGGCATCGAGAGCGTGAATATTCATGACGCGATCAAGACAGGCGCGTCGGAGAGAGAACAGTATATTGAGAATTATATCAAGACCCTTGAGCACCTGGGCCAGGAGGATATTCATCTGGTGTGCTATAATTTTATGCCGGTGTTTGACTGGACGCGCACGGAGCTGGCGCGCGTGAGGCCGGACGGATCAACGGTGCTTGCCTATACGCAGGAAGCGGTGGATGCCATCGATCCGGAGAAGATGTTTGCGTCTATTGCGGGGGACATGAACGGAACGGTAATGCCGGGCTGGGAGCCGGAGCGTATGGCGCATGTGAAAGAGCTTTTTGAGATGTACAAGGATATCGATGATGAGAAGTTATTTGAGAATCTGAAATATTTTCTGGAAAAGATCATGCCAGTCTGCAATCAATATGACATCAACATGGCGATCCACCCGGACGATCCGGCCTGGAGCGTATTCGGGCTTCCGCGCATTATCATCAACAAGGACAATATCATCCGCATGATGAAGATGGTCGATGACCCGCATAACGGCGTGACCTTCTGCTCCGGTTCTTACGGGACCAATCTGGAGAACGACCTGCCTGATATGATTCGGTCTCTGAAGGGAAGAATTCATTTTGCTCATGTGCGGAACCTGAAGTTCATCACGCCGGACAACTTTGAGGAGGCGGCGCATCTTTCCAGCGACGGAAGCTTCGATATGTATGAGATTATGAAAGCCCTGTATGATATCGGGTTTACCGGCCCGATCAGACCGGATCACGGACGGATGATCTGGGATGAGGTGGCGATGCCGGGATATGGCCTGTATGACAGGGCGCTGGGCGCGACATACCTGAACGGGTTGTGGGAGGCTATTGATAAGGCGGCCCGGCGTTGAGCGTGGCTTTGGCATAATATCAGGCGTTGTACACGGTGCAGGCATGTATGATGGAGGGATACGACATTGGATTTGATATAGGTTTGTTGACTGAGTAACACCATTTGCAGAATGAAAAATGCGGTATAGAATGTGGAAAGAATAATTATGCGCAGTAAGGCAGCATAGAAATGGGGAAAACATGATTTTAAATAAAACAGGACTGGAAAACAGAGAACAGTGGGAAGCGGCAGGTTACCTGCTGCCGCGGTTTAACCGCGGCAGGATGATTGCCGCAACCAGAGAGAATCCTTTCTGGATTCATTTCGGGGCGGGCAATATTTTCCGCGCCTTTCAAGCGAATGTGGTACAGAACCTGCTGAATGCAGGGACGATAGACAGGGGATTGATCGTGGCGGAGGGATTCGATTATGAGATCATAGAGAAAATGAACCGGCCTCACGATGACTATTCGATCCTTGTGACACTGAAAGCAGACGGAAATGTTGAGAAGACAGTGGTAGGCAGCGTTGCGGAATCCTGTATCCTGGATTCCGGAAACGAGTGGGAGTACGGCAGGCTTAAGGAGATCTTCCGGAAAGAATCCCTGCAGATGGTTTCCTTTACCATAACGGAGAAAGGATACAGTCTGGTGGACGGAAAAGGAGAAATGCTTCCGGCAGTGAAGGCCGATCTGCTGGCAGGACCGGAGAAACCGGAAAGCTATATCGGAAAAGTGGCATCCCTCCTGTACACACGTTACCTGGACGGAGAGAAACCGATCGCCATGGTCAGCATGGACAACTGTTCCCACAACGGGGATAAGCTGTACGATGCGATTAATGCCTTTGCCAGGGGCTGGGTGGAAAACGGAAAGGCCGACGAAGGATTTTCTGCCTATATCAATAACCGGGACAAAGTCACCTTTCCCTGGACGATGATCGATAAGATCACACCGCGTCCGGACAGTTCCGTGGAAGAAATCCTGAAAAAGGACGGGATCGAAGGCCTGGAGCCGGTCATCACTTCCCGCAACACTTATGTGGCTCCGTTTGTCAACGCGGAGGAATGTGAATATCTGATCATCGAAGACAGCTTTCCGGGCGGAAGGCCGCAGCTGGAAGAAGGCGGACTGATCTTCACGGACCGTGAAACGGTCGAGAAGGTTGAGAGGATGAAAGTGTGCACCTGCCTGAATCCGCTCCACACGGCCCTTGCGGTATATGGGTGTCTGCTGGGATATAAGAAGATTAGCGACGAAATGAGGGATGAACAGTTGAAAAAGCTGGTGGAGGTCATCGGGTACGAGGAAGGGCTTCCGGTGGTGGTTGATCCGGGCGTGCTGAATCCGAGAGAGTTTATCGACACCGTACTGAAGATCAGGATCCCGAATCCTTTTATGCCGGATACTCCTCAGAGAATTGCGACAGACACTTCCCAGAAGCTGGCGATCCGGTTCGGAGAGACGATCAAGGCGTACAGGGATACAGAAGGGCTGGATACGGCGGATTTAAAGCTGATCCCACTGGTATTTGCCGGATGGCTGCGCTATCTTATGGCGGTGGACGATAAGGGAGAGGCATTCGAACCAAGTCCTGATCCGCTGCTTGATACGGTCAGTCTGTATGTCAGGGATATGAAGCTGGGAGAGACTGTTGACGTGGAGAGCAGACTGCGCCCGGTTCTTGAGAATGAGAAGATCTTCGGTGTCAATTTGTATGAAGTGGGAATGGCGGAACTTGTGTGCGGCTATTTCAGGGAACTGACCGCAGGGGCGGGAGCCGTGCGCAGTGTTTTGGAGAAGTATGTAGGTTAGCGTTTTGAGAAAAAGAAATATATTGATAACTATTCAACTCAGGACCTTGCACTTGTTGCAAGGTCCATAAGAGGAACGGCGTGAGAGATCACGCTGTTCTTTTGTGCGCATAGGCGGCCTTGAAAAGCTATTGGCAGAACAGATATTCGTTACTATGAGCAGTGTAAGGTATGAATAGTAACTATAATGCGCCATCTGCCATGCGACATTACTTCCAACAGGAGGTCAATCATGATATGTATGGTAGATTTAATTTTTCTTGCCGGAAATCCCAGTTGATTCAACAGGTGTTTCAGGGTATAATGATTTCGAGGTCATATACCTTTTGAGAAAGGCTTTACATTTCCAGAATAGTGATAAAAGGAGGTTTATGGCTGTGGACATGTCAATAGGTACAGAGATAAAAAATGTGGTCAGTGCAACAGATCAGGATGCACAGTATGATGACAGAGCAAAGCGCCTGCTAAGCAATAAGATTATTTTGGCGCATATTCTTGTAAAGACGGTAGATGAGTTTAAGGATATGGACCCAAAAGATGTTGTCCCATATTTTGAACAGAGCAGTGTTCTATGTAAGCCGTCTTGTTTCTTCTCAGAAAGAATGAGATTTTGTTAAAACGAACTATAATGACATTAAGCGTGTTTTTTCCATATGGGTTTGTATGAATATGGATGAAAACAGTATGGCCTATATCCATCTGGCAAAAGATGACTTGTTAGGATCTTATCAGTGGAAAGGCAGGCTTGATCTGCTGAATATTGTCATGATAGGTATAGCAAATGAACTTCTAGAGCATGATGAGAAGTATGAA
>CAYXKS010000002.1:0-38083 GCA_964465725.1 uncultured Bacteroides sp.
TCTGTTCTTCCCATGTATCTTTCCTCCCTTATTCAATTTTCCATATAAGGGATTCGTTAAGATTAAATGACAGGTCACAGACGTGATATCAGAACTTCAGATTCCCAGATATGTTGTTTGGAAATATAATAGCATAATGTATTGTATTTTGTAAAGTATTTTCTTCTTGACATCACTCTTGTAAAATCTCATACATATAGTATAATGAAAATGACCTCTCGAATCGGTATCTACTCCGTACAGTTGTTGTCCATATGCCCTCTTGAAAGGATCCTGTTATGCTGAATAAATTTCACACCTTAACGAACTATTTAGATCAAAAGAGTCATAAATCCCTTTTCCTTCTAGCATTCCTCCATTTACTGTACCCTGTTATCGACGTCTTCAGCATCTCTGCTATCATACCTGTCCTGAATAATATAGTAAATTATCCCGTTTCTACAATGCATATTCTGCAGATGCTCTTATTGGGATTCATCTTTTTAGCAAAAGGTTTTTTCAATTTATTAATCCATAAAGTTTCATGTAATTTTGTGCGAGATACAGCTTATTCATGGTCCGTCAAGGTTTATGAGCTGTACAATAAAGAAGATCTTCTTACCCATAATCAGAAATCTGCCATGCAGACGCTTGCGGGAGTCCTTAGCGATACAGAAACCTGTGCCTCCATCCTTATTACAACCATAAACCTTTTTATCCATTCTCTGACATTCATCGGATATTTTTTTGTCACAGTCTATCTCTCTACCTGGATCGGTCTGATCAGCTGTACCCTGATTATCGTATTGACAGTCCTGCTCCTGTTCCTTAACCGTGCACGTATTGAAGCATACGGTGACAGGAAAAGGGAAGCCAATATTAAGGTAAATTCTCAGATCTCTACCGCCTATGGCGCTTATAAAGAAATAAAAATAGACAGGCGTATGGAAAACATGCTGAAAAAATTTGCGCACGCCAATAAAGAATATACTCAGATCAGGAAAAATTTTGATTTCACAAACCAAATTGTCAGCATCCTGCTGCAAAACATTCTGCTTGCATCCTTCTTTTTCCTTCTGGCCGCCCTGCTCTTGTCAGGAATCGTCCTTACAGATTTCCTGACTGCTCTGGCTGCCTGTATCCTGCTCCTCATCCGTATGCTGTCGGAGGCAAATACGATATCGGTATCTGTTAACAGTTTATATTTCGGGAAAAAAAGTTATGAAATATTCAGAACTAATATGAATCGTTACCAGGCTATGAAAGAAGATGAAATGGCAATTTCCCGTCTGCGCAGAAAAGCCATTACATTGAACAGCCGTCTGCAGATTGAGCACCTGACTTTCGCTTATCCAGAAGGCGAGTCTATTTTCGAAGATGCTTCTATCGAAATTTGCCCTGGAAGTTCCACCGCGGTCATCGGGAACTCCGGTATAGGGAAAACCACGTTCCTTGATTTATTATTGGGTCTGCTCACGCCGCAGTCCGGCCATATCTGGTATGATGATTACGATCTTGTAGACGGGAAAGATCTTCAAGGAAAGTGCCATGCCGATCTGGGTGATGTTGTCAGCTATATCCCTCAGACAATTTATCTGAACGGTGAAACGATACGAAATAATGTAGCGTTTATGCTTGATGAGGACAGTGGAAATGAGAACCGGATCATCGAATGTTTAAAGCGCTGCCAGATATGGGAAGATATCCGGAAAATGCCTGATGGCATCGATACATTGATCGGTGAAAACGGAACTGCGATCTCCGGCGGGCAACGCCAGCGCATTGCCCTGGCACGCGCCTTATACAAAGATTTTAAGATCCTTATTATGGATGAAGCCACAGCCGCCCTGGATCTTGAGACTGAGGCTGCCGTTATCGATTCCATCCGGCAATTGGAAGGAAAAAAAACACTGCTGATGGTCACACACCACAGGTCTTTGGCGAATGTGTGTGAGCATATATATAAGATTGAAAATAAAAGATTTGTCAAAATAAGGTAAACCCGGTTCTGGCAATCTGCCGCGCCACAGCCGCATCTTATCCACGATTATCTTAAAGCTTTTGCGCTCCCCTGCTTCTTTTCCCAGATAGATAAACTGCGCATCCACCGGTTCCAGTTCCTCCGGCTTCACCGCTTGTCTGCCATGGAACAGCACGCCGTTCACCTGATCCGCAAATAGTCCTACATGAAACTAATTATCAGTTCCTTTGCTTCGTTCCATAAATCCTCTGGACATTCTTCTTTAAACTGAGCATTCTGAACACCAATATCTAACATTTTCGCTTGATCACACAGTATCACACCGGTTGTCTGCGTCCGTTCGTCCAATTTAATATGAAATGGATGTTTTTTATTAGTATTTGTTATAGGACAAACCAATGCTAATGAACTATGATGATTTAAAATATCATTACTCAAGACTAGTGCTGGTCTTCTTCCACTCTGTTCATGACCCTTCTGAGGGTTAAAATCCATAACAATTATGTCGCCTTGTTTATAAATTACCAAATTTCATTACCCTTTGGATCACCTACGTCAACCTCCTGTGTACTTTCGACATAAATTTCGTCAATCAATCTTTTGTAGAATGCCTCCAACCTTTCTGTTAAATTTATCTTAAGAAAGTGTACTTTGAGACTGGCTGTTACGCTGAGTACTTGATATAATAAAAGTAAAAAAGGAGATTCGTTATGCCCGATCTGATATCTGTTATCATACCTGTATATAATGCCGCACCTTACATAAGTACCTGCATCCAGTCCGTCTTACATCAGACTTACTCCTGCTTTGAGCTACTCTTGGTAGATGACGGCTCACAGGATGAAAGCAAGGACATCTGTGAAAAAATCAGCCTGACAGACAATCGGATCCGTTTCTTTCCACAAGAGCATAGAGGCGTGTCCGTTGCAAGGAACAAAGCCCTCAATGCTGCAAAAGGTAGCTATGTTTTTTTCCTCGACAGTGATGATGTCATCCACCCCTGTCTACTTGAAACTTTACATACAGTTTTAAACAGGACACAGGCATCTATGGCAGCTACCGAGTATTGTTTCAGAAAAGCCGGTGCAATGCAGCAATTCGAAAGGAATGAAATTGCCCCCCCCCACCTCCACACACATAATTTTAGTGATTACATCTATCTGACTAATGATATCGTGTTGGATTTGTTTGCACAACGTCATACCCATTTACTATACGGCCTCGGTGGGATCATAGTTTCGCGTACTCAAATAGCTTCTCTTTTATTCGACGAAAGGCTGACTCACGGAGAAGATACTAAGTTCGTCTATCAGGCTTTATTATTAGGTGCAGATGTCGCTATTCTGCATAAACAATGGTACTATTACAGGATACATGAGAAAAACAGCAGAACCATACGGACTAAAAATTCCTGCCACAGTATGTATAAATGCGAATGCTACATGCGCGACAATGAAATCAAATGCAATAGGATTACCAACGCACTTAAGCTGGAGCAAGGTTTATTAACCCGTATATGCGAATGGTATATAATGGGACGCCGAAATCATGATATAGCATTGTGCAGCTATCTAAGGAAAATCGCTACAAGAGAAAGTCACTCGGATATTTTTCGTCAACTCTGTCTTAACGACAGAATAAACTTTTCCCTAATATTTCACTGCCCCCCATCCTACTGGATACTCAATGCATTTCGTTCATTAAATATTTATTTTACAGTACTTTACAACTTTTTTATAGATAAACACAGTTTTGCAAAAATTCTTGAAAATCAATACTTTAATCCAAAAAAAACCTTATGCGGCTACCTCTCTCCCTTCCAATGCATCTTGCATATATTCTGGAAACACTGAACAAAGCTGGATGTAAATTTTTCCAACTAAGTTTCTGTAATATGGAAAAACTCTATCAGTGCATTTATGATGATGCACATGGAAGGGCTGAATGTGATGTCCTCCACTTCATCCAGCAAACGCAGCACATTCATGAGGCCGAGTGTCGAAGGCTGCCTCATTCATCATCTAAGGAAACATTTTTCATGTTTATGGAAAGACCGCTAGAATTATGAATAACGCAGATAATTCGGGAACAATAGGATAAGATCGAAGCCTACTATGTTCATGGACTTCTTAAGTAACACAAACTTTCCCTGATTTTTTTCAAGAACTACTCCTCCATATTAATAATAGCCTGCTAATTGCATTCGTTAATGCCCTGCCAGCATGTGGATGTTTTCTTACAATCCACATAGCTATTTTTTTGTATACAGCAACATTAGGTGCACTCATATAAAAACCTACATAACGCTCGAGTTCTCTCATGCAAACCTTCCAATCTTCACATGCAGGTGAAAAATCATCCTTATTCCCCCTCATGCTTTCTTCATACCAATATACCATAAACCGGAACGCGTACTGAAGCTTATGCGCCACAAAATCTTCACTCTTTATTCTATTTCCTACATCCATAATAGGCTTTAGCGCATAACATATTTCTTTCACAGTATATCTGTTTGTTGAGGAACTTCTTTCATGTTTACAGTAAAAATATCCCCGAAACGGTACAATTTCCATAAATCCATTACAATAACTTATATATTTGCAGACAAAAGCAAAATCTTCAAAAGCAACTACATCCTCCGGACATAATATAACTGGATTTCCTTCTGCATCCATGATTATTTCTCTTCGAAACAACACCGAGCAAAGGCTCATTTGAATTTGTTCCCACATAACCATTGTCAATGCCTGCTGTGGACACCGAACTCGCTGTCCCTTCAAACGATACTGACATAATTTAGGTCTTCCTTCTCCATTACAAAATAGAAGTCCGCATGTTGACAGATCATTTCCCCTGTCTATACTTTCCACCAATTTTTCAATCATAGAAGCATGAATCATATCATCAGCATCAACAAATCCAATATACTTTCCTCTTACAAAATGTAACCCATAATTGCGGGCCTTAGCGCTTCCACCATGAGGAATACTATATATTTTTATCATCGATTCCTGCAATCCATGTTTCTCCTTAAACCTCAGCACAGTTTTTTCTGTATCATCTGTAGATCCATCATTGACCACTACTATTTCTAAATTTTTGTACGTTGAAGCAAGAATGCTTTGTAGACAGCGTTCTATCCTTTTTTCTTCTTGAAACGCAGGTACGACAATCGATACCAGTTCATCCATAACAGCTCCATGTCTCCGCTCAATCTATTCTGGTCCATGTAAGTATCTGATATTATAGAGCAATACTTTACTCTAATATTACATTTATCCATTCTTGAACCTTATCAAATATATTTAAATCTTCTCTTCGTTCCAAACTCTTTTGCCTGTATTTTTCTCTTTTTTTGCTATCGCCCAGCAACCTTATCATGGCTTCAGCCATCTTTTGTTCTGCATACTCCAACGGCTCATGATCTTGATATTTTCTGCCACTACATACAGGAATCAATATCCCATACTCCGTTTCAAGAACATCATTCA
This sequence comes from uncultured Bacteroides sp., assembly GCA_964465725.1. Lineage (GTDB taxonomy): Bacteria > Bacillota > Clostridia > Lachnospirales > Lachnospiraceae > UBA3282. The sequence goes on from CAYXKS010000002.1 coordinate 5,452, forward strand.
CTCTCTCTCCCTCTGCATCAAGATCAGGCGCCAATATTTCTCTCGCTCCCGAATGTACATCTGTTGCGATACAAGGCACTCCACAACACACTGCCTCCGCTAATGCATTAGGATACCCTTCAAATAATGACGGAAGAACAAAAACATCAGCATTCGCTAAATAGCCATAAGGATTATCACTATATCCAGCGAGAATAATCTTTTCTTTCAAATCGAATAGATTAATTAATTTCTGTAAATATTCTTTCAAAATTCCATCTCCAAGAATATACAGCTTTGCATTCGGCTCTTTCTTTAAAACATCTGAAAACGCCCTGACCAAATGCCATTGTCCTTTTTGATTGACCACTCTTCCTATTGTAACTACTATTTTTTCCTTCGCAGCATTTCCTTCCTTTCCAAATACGCCTTTCTCCATTCCCTTTCTTATTAGCTTATAGTCATAACCATTTGTAATAGTTCTTATTTTTTTTTCGGGCATCTTCAATTGTTCAACTAATTTTTTTTCAATTTCTTTTGATACCGCAACTATATTATCAGCGTATTTAAATAAACATCTGGTTAAAGGCAAAAAAATAATCTTGGCACACAATTCATTTTCTTCTGCCATCACATCTGTTCTTATAGAAACAATTGTCTTACAATATTTATTCCCGGAAAGGACATTAGAAATATTAGCACTATCCAAAAAACTTATGCACGCTTCATAGTCTTTGTTCTTCTTTATCTTTCTCAAATATATTGTTCGTCTTATAACATTACCAACAAAATACACCGCTGATTTTTTTTCAGGTCTTGACAGAGACAATATATTCCCCTTATAAGGATATCCTATCAAAGACTCATCATCTAAAAGAATATCAATATTCCAATCTTCCGGAAAATGAGTCGTTAAATTTGATATCGCCCTTTCTGCGCCCCCTCTATGCAACGCTTCTATGACAAACAGTACTTTTTTCATTCCGATTCACGATCTCCTTACGATAACATACTTAAAAGCTTCTCTATTTCTTTTAAACCGTCTACCTGCTTTTTCTTTGATGCCGCAAAGCTGTACCTCCTCCGCATTTCTGGATCATTTGCCAGCTCTAATACATTTTCGGCTATGGCCTCTGGTGTTAACTTACATATTTTTCCATCCACCCCATCTTCTACCTGCTCACGTACCCCTCCATATTCGGATACTAATATAGCACAACCCAAAGTCTGTGCCTCCTCAATCGCAATACTTTTTCCTTCAAGATAAGTTGCATGTACATACAGATCGCATTGTGCATAATAAGGAAATGGATTATTTACAGTTCCTAAGAAAATAAAATCATTTTGCAATCCAAACATTCGTACCTGTTCTTCCAGTTTTTTACGTAGTTTTCCTTCTCCTAATACATACCACCTAAATGGCTTATCAGTCTCCTTCAAAATCTTCATTGCTCTGATTTCCATATCGAATGCTTTTTCTGGAACCAGTCTTCCAACTGTCAGAATTCGAAATCCTTTATAACCATCAGAAAATCCACCTTTATCTTTTGACTTGAGGATGATTTGTCTCCTATCCACAAGGTTATAGAACACGTTTGTACACTTCCTGCATTCAGGATAACTTGATATGAACTCTTCTTTTACATTTTTCGCCACTGCAAATATATGATCAAATTCTAAATAACAATTTTCATCCAATTTTCTGTTATACCCTGCAAGATTATAATTTGTATGTATAAATGCAACCTTTTTCTTTGCCTTTACATGAGACGCTACATAATATGTTGAACCACCTTCTAAGTAAGCCACGGCCAAATCATATTCCTTATCTAATTTTTGTGCACCATCAGAAAGAATTTTCCATAACAGTTTGTCTATTTGAATCTTTCCTTTTGTCAGCATATCCCAAAGATTTCCCGTAACATATCCAATTCTTTTATACAAGGCTCCTGAGATAAACAGTGCCTTCATCACAGTCTTTATTAACCTTATCTTCCCTGCATGATCTAACACAGATATCGGATAATATTGTTTGTTTACTACATTTACGCTCTCTGGTATTTGATCAATCAGCTCCCCCTGACCGGTAAGTACGAATAAATCCACATCATAAACATCCCTATCTATTTGTCTCAATAACTCCAAAATTGCCCTTTCTCCACCTCCCATGCCCATAGTATTGATCACAAACAATATTGATTTCATATCATTCTCCCGCTAAATTATATGGCTTATCAACATCCTGCTTAAAATAATAACAAACAAAATTTTCGTCTTCATAGTATACATTCAATTCTGACGGATGCTTCTGCAAAAAATCCTGACACCATTCATAGATTTTTGATTCCACAATCGTACGTAGATTTATATAAAGTTCCCAGTTATCACTTAAATACTCCGGCAATTCTTCCTGTGCTGCCTCTTTGGAAATTTCAGTAGCTACTATCTCCATATCTCTGCTCCTTGCCAACCATGAAGGCCCATTAAAATAATACTCTTGAAAATACTCAATCGGTCTCTTTTCAATATACAGAAAAACATATTCTGTCGAAAGTGAATATTTCTCAGTATTACAATTCTTAAGGAATTTTAAAATTTCTTCATGCTCACCAAAAAGTTCAATCTGAGGTTTTTCCTCAATAGGAGATACAATTGTATAGCTTCCCGGTACAAATTCGTTAATAATATCATTTGTCACCAATACCGCAGCCTCATAACGATTCAAAGAATAATATAAATATTCATGAAAAATCCCTAGTTGATTAATGGCTATATAAAGACCAACGACAAAAATATAAGATGCTTTCTGCATGATATATTCTTTATAATAACGTGCACTTAATGTAAATAGAATATCCGCCGGCATCATCATTACTGCAAAAATCATCAAAAATCCCTCTGGGCAAAAACGATGGTTAGGAATAATGACCGGAAGCCCTAATTCTGGTGACGCATAAGCCGCATAAATCAACATAGATAAAAAGGAAATTAAAACAACCGGCATATACAAACTACTTATCTTATTAATATATTTACATGAAAATACTCTGCCCATAAAACAAATAAGGATAACTCCAATAGTAATTCCGAAAATTCGTCTACCTCTTACCTGTTTAAACGTCCCCTGATATCCAAATTTATACGTAATTTTTATAAGATTTTCTACTTTTATAATACCTTTTATAATATGTTGTGCAGTATCTGGTAATTTTTCTAAAATTATCCAATCTTCAGAAGTAGGATCTAACACCCCACTGACACTTTTGACCTCTCCAGTTTCAGTTTCTAATACTGCAGTAGAGTTTTTATCATTACTGTTTATAACTTTTACTCCCCAATTAATAGATCTTTGAAACGGAATTCCCGACGCAAGTGCTCCAGCCACAGGCAATATTGCTATTGCACACCCCATAAACACTGAAATTATCAATGGTATCAAATACTTAACATTTATCACTTTTCTAATACTAAACAAGGCAAATGAAGCACACAAAATAAATGCCATAAGTGTTACATAGTAATGTGTTGATAAAGTAGCCGCCAGTGACATTATAAACAATATCAGATCTGTGCTCCAAAAAAATTTCGATGTTCTCTCCTTTTTGAAAATACATTTTGCATTTCTTAAATACCGAATCAAAAACAATGCACATAAAAATTGCGTATGCAGGCCAAATTCCATAGGAAGTGTTACCGGAAGCCTGTACATCCCATGATGATTGTTAACATTTATAATGAGAAATAAACTTATTACAAAGATTGGTGTATATCGCCAAGAAAAAATTTCTCTGAACAGACAATACGCCGAAAGCAGAAACACCATTAAATGAATACATTGTAGATATAACATTATATTGTATATACGAATATCAAATAAGGCATATAAGCAATATATAAAACTATGCATTGCCGCCGGATAAATACCATCAGGAAATATTTCTCCTCCTATCATCCTATTTATCCAGCCATGATGGGTAATCAAATCATAACAACCATACGTATGTATCTGAAAAGAACCGTACGAGAAATAGATTATTCCAAAGATAATAACACTCAACAAGAGACTGTATTCCCCAAGGCTTAAATATACATCACTCCATAATTTTCGAATCTGTCTTAGTACCGTCTGTTTGAGACAACTGAATTGCTGACCTCTTCTCAAGGAAACAGAACGCCAAATTGCCAGCAAAAATGTTCCATAGAAAAAAAGGGCCACTATTATTCTATTCAATATATGAAAAAGTCCTAATGTCAAAACAACGGTATTAATAATGATAATTTGAACGGTAACACAGAAACCAAAGCCATATGTCTTTGACTTTCCTCTTAGATGATTTCTAAAAATAACCATTGGCCAAATGAACATTAAAAAAACATACCCCCAAAAAACCTTCCCATATTCCATTCCCCAATATACATCCATATCTCTATCCCTTACTGTTACTATTTTTGCTATTTATCAAACAAATTCTATCCAATACTATCGCTATCACTAAAACATTCTTTCCAGGTTTTTAAATAATTCTGTAAAATCAATGCATCATCAAATCTATCAAAATACTTATTCGTTATTTCGGGATATTCCCTCAATGCATCAGTCATAGTGGAAATACTTTTATCAAATTCCTGTTCAGGGTTTATAAGATATTCTGATAGCTCATCTATCATAATTTCTCTTGGACCATACGGACAATCCGTAGCAACAACAGGGATACCACAACTTAACGCCTCCACTATATTCAATGGCATTCCTTCTACATTTGAGCATGAAAGCAATAGAGACGCATTTAACAGCCATTGCTCAGGCTCTTTTTGAAAGCCGATAATATAAATGTAATCTTCCATACCAAGCTCATCGATTTTTTTTCTTAAACTACTTTCAAGTGACCCCTTTCCCAAATATATTAGATCATAGTTTTTATAAAATTCGCCTTTAAAATATAGATTCAATGCCATATGAGGATTTTTTTCTTCTTCAAGGCGCCCCATAAATAAAATATACCTTCTTTTATTTGGAGATTCCAATTTTACTGTGTTCCTAAACCTTTCTACATCGCAGGGATTATATATTGTTATTATATTTTTTTCATCAATTTCGTAGTTAGAACACAATTCCTGTTTCATACCCTTTGAAACCGTTACTACCTTTTTTCCATTTAATAATTTTCTTAATTTTGCTTTATAATAATAGCCTCTATTCCTATCCTCCAAAATGCGTGGTATATGCATGACATAAAAAGTCATTTCGCCTACGCTTGTCATAGAAGCTAAATACTGCGCTGGGTTTAAATGTGCCGTTATTAAAACATACTTTTTCCCCGATATAAATTTATTTACCTTTGGAACACATTTAATAAGATTGAAACGTGTTAAAATAGGTTCTTTTAATCCAATAGAAAATACATGAATATAATCTGGTATGTCAAAATCATTTTTTCTGTTATAGACTGTAACAAAATCGCTCTCTATATTTAATTTAAAAAGTCCCTTCGCAAGATTTAAACAGACTTTTTCAGTACCTCCTCCATGAAGGGAGTTCAAAAAAAACAGCGCTCTCACTTTTACCCCTTTAATCCGTCATAAAATACTTCTTCCAAACATTCAAATACATCTGTGTAATTAATTCATCCTCAAATTTATTATAATACTTCTCTGTAATAGCAGGATATGCCCCCAATGCTGAATGAATAACAGAAATACTCCTGGCAAATTCCTGTTCAGGATTTATAAGATATTTCTCTAATTCATCTATCATAATTTCATTTGGTCCATATGGACAATCAGTTGCCACTACTGGTGTTCCACAAATCAATGCTTCTGCTATGATCATCGAAAATCCTTCCTGTCTCGAACACGATAACAAAAGTGATGCATTCATAAGCCATTGCAAGGGTTTTTTTTGAAAACCTACAAGAAATACGTGTTTCTCCATATTATAATCAGCAATTTGTTCTTTTAATTTATTTTCAAGGAATCCTTTTCCTAAATAGATCAAGTCGTAATGATTATATAGCTTTCCCTTATAATATAAATGCAAAGCCATCAAAGGATCTTTCTGATCTACAAGTCTCCCCATTACAAGTATATAATTTCTGGAATGGGGCGAAGCAGATTTTTTTTCAGCTTTTAAATTTACAATATTACATGGATTATAGATCACTGTTATATTTTCAGGATGAATCCCATACTCACAATGCAATTCATTCTTCATTCCCTCTGAAACAGTCACTATTTTCTTTTTTCCCCAAAAAATTCTCAATCCAATTCGTTCAAGCAACGAACTATGTTCATCTGTTTTATGTCGACTTTTATGCATAACATAAAGACATTTACTTCTAACACATGTCAAGGAAGCCAAATACTGAGATGGCTGAAGATGCGCTGTGATCAATACATAATCTTTATCAGAGATAAATGCATTGACTTTCAGAACAGCTTTCGTAATCTCAATACATTCCAATGGCTTATCTTCAATCTTCAAGCAAAAAATATTAATATAATCCGCAATATCATAATCCGGCTTTTCATCAAAAATTGTAATAAAATCACTTTTAATACCCTGTTTGTAGAGTTGTGCTGCAAGATTAAGACAAACTTTTTCCGCCCCGCCTCCTGCAAATGAATTTAAAAAAAACAGTGCTCTCACTCATTCACCTCGCATATGTAAAGTAATATTACTTTAAGCCTTTAATCGCATGCCAAATGTCAAGAAGAAAATACTCAACCCGTACACTTAGCAGCAAAAAAGTAAAACAACGTCTATTTAATAAAAAAACATAAGGATATGCAAATAACGGCAAGCCCTTATACGAACAAATTTTCTTTTCATCCTTACACTTTTCTTTTAGAAAACGTGTCGAGTCATGAATGGAATGTTTAAAGTCAACTTCTTGATGAACAACTGTTAACACACCACGAAATTCTGAGGCCTTAATCTGTCTCTCAAGTTGAAAGTCATCTCCCGCTCTTAAATGTTTTCGAAGATAATTCGCGACTGCTTTATTTCCTTCATATAAATCCGCATGATATTGGCTCATAGTGGAACTGCTGCTATCACGATTATAAAAATACAGGGCCTCTTTAGAAAAATAAACTTTGTTCGCATTATACATACATTCATACGAGCAAACACTGTCCTCTCCCCGAAACAATGTCGTATCCTTACAATAGTGTTTTTCCAATAACTTCCTGGCTATTATTTTATCCGCAAGGGATGCCGAACATTTTCCCCTCTCAATTGTTTTCCTTATTGTACAGATCAGATCCGGAAATATTTCTTTTTCGAGTCTTTCTCTATCGTACATGCCTTCTTCAATCTTAAGTTTTCTCTTTATATAGTTATCTTCCTGTACTAATTGAAAACAAAAAGCAAAAATATCTGGTGGATCCTCTGTGTCAAGTACCTGACTTGCTTTTTTCAATAGTTCCTGAGCTATCCAATCATCTCCATCAACGTGATATATATATTTTCCTGAGGCATGAAAAAGTCCATCATTTCGTGCCGCTACAACTCCAGTATTCTTTTCTTTATGTATGACTTGAACTCTTCTATCAATGGCTGCAAACTTATCACAAATCTGTGGAGATCTGTCTGTCGATCCATCATTTACCAAAATTAATTCAAAGTTTTTATAAGTTTGTGAAAGAATACTTTCTATGCACTTCTCCAAATCATTCTCATTATTGTAAACCGGCACAATAACTGAAAAAAAAGGTGCTGCAGATTTACTCATACTATGTCTCATTCCTCTGAATATTCTTGATATTAAAAACTACCATAAATCACCAAAATATTTCCACCTGTGCGGTTGGATTTTTCAGCTAATAGCCCTTGTCTTTTTGGCAAGGGTATTATTATGCCCTTTGGCAAGGCGACTTGTAGTTAAGAAATTACTTGCATAATTCCTTTGTTTAGCCTATAATCTATATTATGTAGTTAAGAAAGGAGGCTCTAAAGGTGTTTATCCATGCAGTTCCAGATAACCGCGGGAAGAAAGACGGATACTACTGCTCATTAGTGGAATCACGCCGTGTTGATGGCATTCCCAGGCACGAAACCATGCTTTCCTTCGGCTTTATTGCCGCAGAGCGGCTTCCTTATCTGAAGGCTGCATTTAACCGTGGTGATCCCGAAGCCATCCTTGAACGCGAAAAACGTAGTCAAGAAAAGCGAAAGGAGTCTGTATGACCATGGAAAAGCATCCGGATGACAAGAAGCCTGTCGTCGAATATACTGCAAAGATCACTCTCCCTAATGGTGAAGTCATTGAAAAGACTGTTTCTACAGTCGGGACTTTCCTTTCTCTTGAGGATTTCGACCTTTCCACACGGGATGGCTTCCTGAAGGACTTTGACCTTTTGGAAAAAACTGTCCTCGAAACCAGCAGGAAACTCAATGGGGAACTATCCCGCGAATACCTGGACGTCTCGTCTAAAAAAACTGGAAACAAAAGTAAGGCCAACTTCGCTGGAAGCAGAATCCGGACGGATTGCCATACGTGTTCATGGCGCGTTTGCTAATTCCCTGCAGCCAAAAGAACGCGTCCTTTCGCTGTCCTTTCTGGAAGCCGCCTCATGTGTATGTACCAAGACAAGCTACCGGGATGCTGCCGATATTCTTAACCGGTTCCTCGGAAGGGCTGACACAAATACGATCAAACTCCGTACGTTATCGGACAGCATATGCCGCATTGGTGCTGAGATTTCCAAAGAACTTTCCGATGTTACCGCCCACATCCTGTGCATGTACGGATTTGACGATGAAAGCGGCCTCCCATTAGAGGATGTGGCACTCTCTGATAACATAACGGCTGCCGCCGGCTCCCACGGTGCAGGACCAGCCAGGCCAGAGATCGCAGAGATGATTGCCGCAGTGAATGGTTCCCGCGAAGAGAAGATCCCATTTTCAGCAGCAGAAATAAAGATCGAATCGGTTCCGGAGGAATGCGTCTATGTTTCTATAGATGACATCGGCGTCAAGCACCAAAAGGATTCCCGCAGGGAAGGCTCCGTAAGGGAATACAAATATGTTGAGAATACGGTCGCCCATATCCAGTATGGTAATGAATCCTACATACTGACAGGGATAGGCATGAGGAATGTCTTCAAATCTGTCCTTGCATTCCTGTTGGTGAACAATCTCCTCTCAAGGGAACTCGTTTTCCTGACTGACGGGGCCCAGGATCTTAAGAGCCATATCCAGTCGGTCTTCCAATTCCACCCCTATACGATCATCCTTGACTGGTTCCATCTCAAAAAAAGATGCCAGGAATGGCTCAGCATGGCAGTCCGCGGAAAAGACAGACGGAACGCCATTCTTGAAAAGGTGCTGCGCTATCTTTGGGCAGGTGATGTGAGGGGATGCCTCAGAATGCCTTTCATCCCTGGAACCAGCCGACATTAAAAACAGAAAATGGCTTGATGATCTCAGCGGGTACTTCGAGAAAAAAGGCGATGCCATCACCTGTTATGCGTTAAGGGCAAAACTCGGCCTCAGGAATTCCAGCAATCCTGTCGAAAAAGCAAACGACCTGATCGTGGCCGGACGGCAGAAACACAATGGGATGGCCTGGTCTCCCTATGGAAGCGGAGCGCTTGCCGCCCTGCAGATGATCTACCTAAACCACCAATCTGATCTATTGTTCCACAGAAAAGAACTGCGCCTGTTTTCGCCTTCTCTTGAAAACAACCAAAAAACAGCTTAACTCAATACCTGCAAATCATGTAGCATTTCCAACACAGACTGCGGAGTAAAAGCAGATAACAGTCTTATTTGTGTTCTCTTTTTCTATGTTGTCGTTCACCCTCCAGACATCCCTTAAAATCCATACTTACTTCCGTCACGAATAACGCTCTTTTTCATATTCCAACCGCACAGGTGGAAAAATTTCCCTCATTCCAGTCATCCGCTAATACACTACTACCCTACAGTCAATTTTACGGCCACTGAAAACGGTACTATTTTATATAACCGCATAAACCGAATCCTGCGTCGCCTGTCAGACAGACTGACAGGCTCCATTAGCCGCGGTTGCATCACTTCTCCCTTCTTACATGCAAACCATTTTAATTCGCCTTTCACTTCCTCCCATATTTTCTCCGCCCGCTTAGAATGCACGATAACCAGCGACGTTCCCATCCCATCATCCACTTCCGGCTTAACCTTCTCTATCCCCCAAAAATCCCCTATCGTAAAATCGCTCTCCCGATCCACCGTACAGAACTTGCAGCTATAACAGGACGGGCGCAGACTATAATTTTTAAAATACATCCTGCAATAAATATCCTCATAAATAGAATCTACATACTCTCTTCCGTCAATCTTATAAGATCTCATATGCCCATTATCTGCATTCCGTTTGTCCCTAAAAGAAAAGTCTGTCATTTTCCCTCCATGCTTCTTCTCAAGATATTTTACATAGGACTTCCATATTCCAGGAGACGGCACGCCATAGCATACCAGATCCACAATAATAAGTCTCTCATAATCTCTGCCCAAAAAGAGTCTCAAAGCCTGCGCCTGGCAGGGCGTCCCACAGAAGAGGACCCATCTGTTTTCCTTCAGGTTTTTCTCTATACTGCTGTATATCCCTTTTGTATCACTTTGTATATACTTTGTTCTCTTAATCTTTTCCAGCCGCCCCTCCTCCTCTGCCTTCTGATGGATCACATTCATACTCCCGTCATAACCGGCGCCGTAAACAATTCCCTGCCTCTCGATCACATAATGAGCCAGTATGGAAAACACTCCCCCCGATGAACCTGAACACCTGATCTTATCATCTGACGCCTGTGCGCCAAAATAAAAATTATCACACTCTTTTTCTTTTGAACCTCTGTCTTTTAACGGGCATACTCTTCTGCACTTCCCACACTCTGTACATATGGCCTTGTTGATCTTCGGATAGTAAAATCCTTCCCCGTCCTGAACCATATGGATCGCGCCTTCCGGACAGATTTCTGCACAGGCGCTGCATCCACAGCATGTTTCCTTTTTCTGATATCCCTTCATATACAGCCTCAATACCCTCTTAATTTTCTGTCTCTTTAATCGCCAAAATTACCTTCATTCTTTTAATCCATTCATCAAATACCGGTCTGCCGCCTTCACTTCTTTTTCTATACGCTTCTCTACCTTGTCCCAGTCCACTGTCCGCTCCTGTTCCTGGAATCCGGCTTTCTTCTCCATATCTTCCCGATACAGATTCTCCTCCAACCCGCACATTTCCAGGATATTACTGATTCTCGTCCCTACGCTGCTGTGTTGGAACGCCACAAAATCCTTATGGAAAATAATACTGAATGCCACCCCGTGAAACGAATTCGTTACTACATGATCCGCCCCATGGATATAGCCTATAAATTCCGCTGGTCCCGCAGTATAATCTACATAGACATTCTTACCGTGAAGATCCGGGCCTCCCTTTACTTCTAAGATTGAAAGGCCTTCCCTTCGCGCCAATTCTTTTGCGTACTCCGCCAGCGTGTCGTTTCCCTCCGTCATATACACAAAAACATATCTCTTTTTGTCCGGCAGCTTTTCTATCTTCTGCCACTCTTCCTTCCGCAGAAGAAAAACGGGATCCGGCGCTGTGAGAATATCCTGACCGCAAAATCGCCTGATATAAGGAATCGCCGCACTTTCTCTCACCGAGATACAGTCCACAGCCTTGATCAGTTCCGAGAATTCCTGATCATATTTTGATGACAGCGATGCCCTGCCCAGGCTCGCTGCATAAGCGATCACTTTCTTCTTTCTTTTACTTACAAAATCTCCGAAATACACCTTCCTTAATCCCAATGTAATCTCAGGATTCCAGATCTGGTCGCTTCCCACAATATAATACTCGTATGAAAGTTTCCTTAACTGACCGGCAAACAACAGCCTTCTCTGTTCCTTACCTATAAGATGCTTTCTGCGGAACATCCTCATATTCCGCCTACTTTCGAAAAAAAAAGTTCCCAATCTCAGGTTTCGTCTCCATCCGTTCCATCCACGTATTATAATATTCATCCAACCGTCAGCCGGTACATAAGGAATCCACCAATGCCTTCCCGTCATAAAAGGCGGTTCATACGGAACAATATTCGCCTTTATATTTCTCTCACACAGAAATGTTTTCAGCCCATATGCCTGCAGCATCGCTCCAAAGTTATCGGCACAATGAAATGTCAGAATGCCCACATCACACATAATCCAATCTTTCTCCAACCTTTAACGCATATCATTCATCCTGCCTATTGTATACTGTTTATAAACCTCACATAATCAAAATCATCCAGATAGCGCCTCTTTAACCTCTGGTCTTTAAAATTCGTTATAGTCCCGAGTTCATCCTTATCTTCAAACCCTTTTATATAAATTGCAGATGGAAATTCAGGATACTCGACATGTGTAAAAATCACTTTGCTCTTAAACGGAAGCTTCTCAAACTCTCTGATCGTTTCATAAGTGCATCCATCTTTTTCTGACCCGACAATAAAAAGATTATCCCAATTGATCCTTCTTTTCCTTTCCTCCCATTTGAGTACCCCTTCTTCAAAACTGTCATAGTGTATGAAATAGATCTTAATGTCTCCTAATATACCAGCCGGACACTGATACATCTGGTCATGTGCTTCCGTCATTTCCTGTTCCATATACCACTTCAGATTTCCAGCCATTTTGACAAAATCGTTCATTTCTATACTCAAGTTAACCGTCGGTGTAAGGTATGGCAGACCCATATCATAATACATGAACATTCCGCTGCAGTTTGAAGCGATCACCGTAAAATTCCTGTTCTTTAATCTTTTGCTTTTGTTCCTCTTATACGCTTGCCATTCCAATTCTATCAATCGCTTCTGCAGATATCCTTTAACATCTATCACCGTCTTATAAGCCTCCAACACTTCTTTTGCCATTCCGGCCCCTAGCCAGCTTTTGACTGCTGCTTTTCAAATTGATGGATTACCTTGCCCGTTACTCCAACCCCAGCTCATACGCCGGACTTCCCATATCCTGCCTGAAATAATAGCACACAAAATCATCATCCTCATAATACACATTCAGCACCGAAGGATGTTCTTTCGCGAATCTCTGGCACCAGTCATATGCCTTCGACTCCAAAACAGACCGATTATCAAGACTTAAATACATCAGCCATGCATTTTCATACTCCGGCAGTTCTACGGAGGCTTCTTCTTCTGAAACCTCTCCTGCTATTATATCCGGACTCTGGCTTGCCCCGCTGTCCGTATATTTATGTGAATACACATCCCAGAAAGGCTCTAAATATTTCTCTTCTCCCATCCACCAAGGACCCTGGAAGAAGTGAGACTGCCCATAGAGAAGCGGCTTTTTCTCCACATAGATAAATACATATTCTGACGGAATGCTGTACCCCACACTGCTACTGCTTTCCACAAAGTTCAACAATTCCTCATGCCATCCGTACTGAATGACCGGATACAGTTCATCCGTAGGGGACACGATCGTATAGCTATAGTTAGGAAACGTATCGATGATAGATTCCGTTACCATCGCCGCAGCATTATATCTTGATACTTCATAGAATAACAGTCCCCGGAAATTTCCCGTTGCAACCGTTATTCCATAAATCCCCACCACCGCAAACAACGACAGTATACGCAGGATGAGATCCCTCCCAAACCGCAACAAGCCAAACGCTGCAAACGCCACATCCACCGGCATCACCATAACCGCCAACAACAGCATATGCCCCGGAGAGAAGAAACGTCCCTCCGGCAGAAAATCCGGCAACCCAATCATAGGTGCCTCGTAAATAAGCACATAAAGAACAGACGCTACGATTACAGGCGGATAACCGGCACATACTTCCCGAAACTGTTTCAACTTATCTTTCTTTCCGGCCAGCCAACAGAAAACCGCAACCACCACCGTCAACACCAGCATCCAGCCGCCTCTTCCTTTACCATACAGTGCGGCATAGCCTTTGTCATAGAATTCGATCACCCCGCGAAGAATCGTCGCTGTAATACTGATTTCATTTTTCTGAATATCCTGGAGTTCTCCCTCCTTATCTGTTTCTTCTGTGACATTTCCATTATCTTCTGCATTCGAGTCCTGATTACGCGACTCTCTGCTCTCCTCGCCACTGACCGCATTGATCGCCCAATCAATAGATGCATTAAAAGGGATCCCTTGCGTCAGCGCCCCCACCATAGGCAGCACCGCAATCAAGCCTGCACAGAACAGCGAGGCAATCAGCGGAACCAGATACTTCCGGGTAAATATCTTCTTCAACGCAAATATGGCAAAAGAAACACAGACGCAAATCACCATCAATGTCGCATGAAAATGCGTCATAACTGCGGCAGCCAGTGATATCATAAAAAGGAAGAGATTCTCATCCCAATAGTAACTACGTACCTTTCCTTTGCCTACTACATGATCTGCATAATCCATACGCGTTCCATTCAAATATTCCGTTAAATACAACGCGCACAGAAACACCGTATGCAAGGCAAATTCCATTGGCAGCGTGATCTGCAGGCGGAACATGCTATGGATCAGATCCGCATTGCACAGATCCAGCGTCAGGAAAAGCATCAGCACAAACAACGGCGTATATCGCCAGTGAAATACCTTTCTGAGCAGCAGATAAGCGGCAGTCATGAAAACCGCCACGTGAATGATCTGCAGATAAAGCAATATGCTATGTACCTTAATCCCAAACAACGTATGCATACAATAAATAAAGCAATGCATCGCTTCCGGATAAATGCCTTCAACAAATATATTCCCTTCTATCAGGCCATAAATCCATTTATGATGGGCATATAAATCTCCATACCCATAAGAATGAACCTGAAACGCTCCATAAGAAAAATACGCCATCCCATAGACAATTACTAACGCCAGAATACCATAATTCCAAAATAACGAACTTATCTTCCGCCCAAACTTCCAGATGCTCTCCTTCACACGCAGTCTTACTTTCGTCCAGTTACACGACTTTATCTTTCTTATATAATCAAAACTCAGGAACCGCGCCGCCCTCTTCATATACCTGTAACATACAATGAAAAAGAGGAGTACAAGAACCAAAGCTCTGTACTTGCCCTTCAAGCTACGTACATCAGGGAACTCCGCCTCCATCATTTTTTTATATTTCCGGTTAAAATATGACACCAGATTTTTCAGAAACGCCAAGACAAATACTCCATAAAGAATCAAACGGATCAACCACTGGTTCAATCCATGGATAAGCCCCAGCCCCAACACCAGAGTGTTCATAATAACGATCGGTACCGTAACACAGAAGCTGAAACGAAATGTCTTCGATTTTTCTCTCAGATAACCGTGAAATACTACCGACGGCCAGAGAAACATCAAGAACAGATAACCGCAGAACACCTTTCCGTATTCTGAGATCCAATAGTATATATCAATGCCCATGCTGTCTCTCCTCCTTCCCGTCCATTACTCATACAGTTCCATCGTACCAATAAGATACCCATACTCATCTGCATCCTGCTCATTCGCCAGAAGAATACGCTGCCCGGTATTGGCATCTGTAATGGAAAAGTACACTTCATACTTTACATGCAGCAATTCATCCACAGGAATCTCCGTTTTAAGTGTCAGATTTTTCTCCGCATCGTGTCCTCCCGTCAGCAGTCGCAATTCTCCCTCCATTCCATAGGACAGACACCCTCCCTGATCCTTGTCATACAAGATCAGTTCGACATTGGGCTCATTATATAACGGTGCAAATCCGACATTTCTCATCGTTACACCGATTTCTATCCGGTCTCTGAAAGAATTATATTGAAGTTCTACCCTTTTGATTAACAAGCGGTATCCCAAATGACGCTCAATATAGGTATATCCATCCATACCCATATAGCATCCCGGCTCCCTGACTTCTGTTTCCTTCCACTTATCCAAAACCTCCTGATCATGTCCTGCATTCAGGTAAGTGACATGCATCAAAGCCAGATCTTCCAGCGCATTTTCAAAGTCGTTGTAATGATTGTTGTTTATAACCTCACCACCATTGGGAACCCACCGACACAACAAATTCTGGAATTCCAGTTCCTCTTTCCTTTCAGAAATTGTCTTTCCTCCAGCCTCAATCACTCTATAAGTACCATAATCGCTCTCGCTACCCAACATACCATCATTAAACAAACTGATTCTCTTCGCCAAGGGATTCTCTTCCGGCAGTTCTTCCGATACATCCTGCAGTCCGGTAATCCTCCGCCACTGGGAAGGTGTTCTGACCGCCAGATAAGTTGCAGGTCCCGTAGCACTGTCCAATTTATCTACCAGTCGGGATAATTCACCGTCGCTGAAATATTTCGTCCCGTTCATCTCGCCCCAATTACCGATAAACAATCCCTGTAATACAAAAATCTGTCTTCCCGCTTCCTGCAATACGCTTTCCAACTGCTCCATATGTCTCAGGATAATATCTATGGTTTCCGGCTCATACTTCTCGTTCTCCCCATCCCAGTCGTACACAAAGCGTACAATCAACTGCTTATCCAAATCTCCCAGCGCTTGGAATAGGGACTTCATATTCTGCATTCCTTCTTCACTGATCTCGTTATCACGATAACCCTGCAGATTGACCTCAATCAGCGTCAATGAAGTATTTTCATCGGTCTTATACATTTCCTGTACCATCTGCCAGTAATTCTCTTTCTCGTCAGTTATCATAAATCTGTATATATTATAAAATCCACGCCCTGGATTCCGCAGTTCTCTGGACGATTCTGTAAATCTATA
Organism: uncultured Bacteroides sp.; assembly: GCA_964465725.1. Lineage (GTDB taxonomy): Bacteria > Bacillota > Clostridia > Lachnospirales > Lachnospiraceae > UBA3282. Next base: position 22,187 of record CAYXKS010000002.1, read on the forward strand.
GTTTTCCATTCTGATATGTCCCTGATAATTGTTTAAGATTACAATACAAAGCGGAATTATCACAATTATTGTGATAATCAATATTGCATAATATTTTATCTTTTCTATTCGATTCATATTATTCTATACCAAAATTCATGAAGGAATGTAACTGCGAAAGCCACCAATGCTCTATGAAACATCTCTTTGTTTCAAACATAAGCCATCTCTACAAGTAAACAGTGTAGAAGCAATATCTACAACAGACTCATAGACAAAGTTCGTTACTTTAATTTCAATACTCTGATTCTGAAGACAACTGCAAGCACACTTATAAACATACGCATCATATACCCAACCGGCTCCAGTCCGGAATGCATACTCTTCCCATCCATCCTTGCATGCATCACCGCCGGAACTTCTGCCACCCGAAACTGAAGCAACAGCATCTGCATAACCATATTCGCATCCGGATATTGATAATCAAAATTATTAAATCCAGAGTAATAAGTAAATGCTGCACGACTCAATCCCTGCAGGCCCGTTGTCGGATCCACGATCTTTCTTCCTGTAACTATCTGAATCATAGAGCGGAACAGCCAAAAAGCAAATTTCTTAACTGCCGAAACACGAAACTCTGAACTGCCCTCCATAAATCTGGACGCCAAGACAATATCCGGCTTTTTCCCATCTACCCCTTCTTCCTGCAGTTTCTCAAAAATCAACGGAATATTGCTGGCATCGTGCTGTCCGTCCGCATCCATCTGGATCACGTACTTATAATTTTCCCTGACCGCATATTTATAACCGAGCTGCAGCGCACTCCCATAACCGAGTCCAAATACATTTGTGATCTGTACACATGGATACCCGTCAATAATCCGTCCGGAAGTATCCGACGAAGCGTCGTTGATGCATAATATATCCGCTATTTCCCTGATTTCAGGTTGAAACAACTGTTCCAGCACTTTTCCGATATTTTTTTCTTCATTCTTAACTGGCATAATGATCAATAGGTTTTTTTTCGGTCCTTGGTTTTGCTGTTCCGTTTTTTCAGGAGAAGTATGGTTTACATCCTTTTCCTGCAGAAGCATTGAGACCTCTATTGCCAATTCATGATTTCGCATCATAAAACGAGAAATAAACAGACTAAACAAATAAAAAGAAAAAATAACCACATTCCCAATGCACACTGCCGTAATCTCATCCCTGCCATGGAAATCCGCCGTCCTGGTAAATATTTTCTGTACTCCCCCTATTATAATCAATGCCACCCCAATAATTTCCCACACAACAGCAAAATTCGCCGTCATCTTCTTGACTGCGAGAAGCAAAAAGCTAACCAGCATGATCGCAATACCTGCAGTCATCATTGCAATGCTTACAATGCTGCCTGCTCCCATCCCTGCTCCTTTTTCTTCTTTCTCGATTTCTTCTTTGTCCCATCAGACTTCCGATAAACCACGCTGGACGGCATCTTCCCTCTTCCCCTCTTCAACAGCAGCCATTTACAGAATATATTTCTGTCCAGATTCTTTTCCACCCACCGCAGTCTCATATAGGCCACCGTCCATCCGGCAAAGGCTCCTAGTAGCACACCCAGACCATACCATATCTCTGACAGGCGATACGCCGCGAACACACTACCCAGGAAAGTAACCAGACAGAAACTGAGCGTAGTTAAAACTGCCCCTGTCAAATCATTATAGTAATACAGGAAGAGAATTGCCGCATACATCAGGAAAAGAATAAAATACCCTGCCGCCATGCAAGGATAAATTCTCATAATTATTCCGCCAAGCCCATACCTGGGCAGAAGGACAACACAGAGCAAATAGACTACTACAGATATAATAAACTGAATCCGTACCAGCGTCATTAACTCGTTGCTGATCGTCCGAAACATTCTTCTCTTCGTATTGTCTATATCCGCCCACTTACCGCCAATGACAGCCTCTGAATATGCCCTGTATTTTTCATGAAAAAACATCTCTATCCGCGCAATAAAAATAACCGTAGCAGAAATGTTCGTAAACATAGCAATACAAGTTGCCATATCATAGGGTTGATTACACACAAAACTCTTGACAACCACAATTCTCATATCCGTCGTCCAGAACACAAAATTATGAATATATAATCCTAAAATATAAAGGAAGTTACACACCACCAACTGCCACCACTTCCCGAAATATTTCAGTACAGGTTTATACCGGCTGCTGTTCTTCACGAAATAACGCTTGACCGTGGCAAACTCCATAGTCGCGATCAGGAAGAACCCAACCATAAGTGAGAACAAAATACTGATCGTAACTTCCCAGTAAAAGATAAACTTCAAAATCAGCGAGAGGATAAACGCCACTACCATCCCAATCAGGAAATAGAAAGAAATCTTCTGATAATCCTTACAGATTGAAAGATAGATCATTGAGTAAAATACCAGCACCAGAGAAATATATCCACAGAATCCCGTGAACACATAGAAAACGCTTACTCCTCCGATAAAGTGCTCCCACAGGCAGAACGGAATACCCAGAAGGCAGCTAAGCACAATATTCATCATCAATCCCAAATAATAGCATGGTAAAATATCCTGATATCGCTCTTCAAAAATCGCATCCTGCATATACTTTGATAAAACCGCATTAAAAGGAGATGCTGTCAAAAGAGCAAAAATAAATGTATATAACACGGTACAGAAAAAAACTTCCCTGGACAAATATGTTGCTTTATTTAATCCCAACACCCATCCCATCAAAACGATATTCAGAATTACAAGTATCATCGGCGCCACTGTGGCAATAGTACTGTAAGTGAAACCGACAAGATTCGCAAGGACTGACTTCTTCTCAAAGATACGGTTCAATTTAACGCCTATACCTGCCATAGTTCTACACCTCCCCGATGGAATCATCCAACTGTTGTTCTATGTGTCCCATTTCACTTTCCTGCCATGGCAAATTCATGCTTTTCGCAAATTCACTATAAACAGTTCCGTAATTACCCAGCATGGTTTCCATTCGATAGAATGAAACCACTCTGTGATACCCGTTTTCTCCCATCTGTATACGAAGCTGCTTATCTCGCGCCAGAGTGAGAATCGCCTCCGTGATCTCCTCCACATCCATGATATGGGCAATAATTCCGGCTTCCCCGCACTTATCTTCCTCTCCATTGCCTAATATCAATCCGCTGCAATCGCCTACGTCTGTGGCAATCACAGGTTTGTGCGCCGCAAAGCTTTCCAGGATCGTCAACGGCTGACCCTCACTGATACTGGTCAGAATCATCATATCCATCTTACCATAATATTCCTGTACATCTATTTTACCGGTAAATATAACATCAGAAATCCCCATGATCCCTACCATATCAAAGCATTCCTGTGCATATCCGTCATCAGTATCCCATGGTCCCATAATCCAAAGCTTTAATCTGGGATCCTTTTCTTTGGCAAAGCCGAACGCCTGAATCATAGTCTTGACGTCCTTAATCGGGGTCACACGCAGCACTGCACCAACATAGATCTCATTCTGCTCTGCTTCTGTCTTTCCTAATAACTCCTGAAATTTCTCGACCTGAATACCATTCGGAATCACCATAGTCTTTTCTACAGGACATTCCAGCTCGACCTGTAATTCTCTGGCCTTTCCATACAGGCTGGTCACAAGCTCCGCCCTGTCATAAGCCATCTTTGACATCTTATGAAACTGCCCGATCCAGATATTCTTATAGATACCCTTCACCCACTTGGAGCGGATCAGTTCTTCCTCACGCTCCCGTGTATAGATACCATGCTCCGATACCAACAGACGCCCTCCGTGGATATATTTTCCCATGCTCCCCAGCACGCCTGCATAGCCAGTACACAGGCAATGATAAACGTCTGCTTTCGGGATCTTCATCTGCAATGTTCTGAACAAGGGCAAATAAATGGAACGCATTGTCCACAGGAAATCCGTAAATACAATCTGGCTGTAATTCATCATATAAAACTCTGTGACTGCATTCAGGAAATCTTCTCCCATCAATAAATCATTCAGGGAACGTTTCTTTTTCTGGAAAAAATCAATCAGAGCTTCCCACTCCACCTGTTTGCCCAGCATAAGACTTCGCAAAGCTTGATATTCTTTCCTGTTCATGCGTTTCTTTCGTCTTCGTTGTTTGCACCAGTCCAGATCATCCAGATAAAGTTCATGCACCTCCACTACATTCTCAGGCAGTTTATACACAAACTTTCCCCGCAAGTCTCTATTAGCCACGATAGTCAAAATAACAAACTCCTGATTGGGAAAAGAACGTATCAGACCGTGCGCCCAACTGGACATGCCACCTACCGTATATGGATAACATCCTTCCGCTACTATGCAAATTCTCATTATGTTTCTTCCTTCTCAATATAAATTTACAATCCTAAACCTTTAGATATGAAAAGAAAACCTACGCAACTGTCAAAACCGTCATGGACATAGATATAAGAACTTCTCAGTAAACCGACTGCAACGTAATCACAGCACTGTTCTGTTCCACCTCAATCAAAAACGCATCATCTTCAAGTGCTCTCCAGCTACCGCCCTCCACGCTCTCTATCGACTCATGATTCGTTCTCAGCACAAACCATACAGGTCCTCTTACATTATTCAATTCCAGCCGAATAGAATTAAATTCCCTACTTTCCTTATAATCCAATGCCAAGAAACTTCTTATTCTCTCATCGCACTCCGACACGGTTGTACTGTCAAACTCCTGTTTCCCGACCCTGTAATCCTGAAGATTCTGCCGCAGTGTATTGGAGGCAAAGACCCACTCATCATTATCTTCTTCCGGATATACAATACTCTTCATATCTGCCATGACACTGGTATATCCTAACGCTGTCTCCAGACATCTGATCCGGAAATCATGACGCACCGAGTCTTCGAATCCATCGATCACAACACACTGCCTCGTAATATACTCTGATACATAACCAATCACTTCCAAGTTCCTGTCCTCATCATATTCCTCGACAATAGTCCTCACAGAACTAAGCAGCTCCTCCTGAAGGATATTCCACACCTCTTCGTCCGTCATACCATCCGCATAAAAGGAGGTAAACTGATAGGTCGGCAGCGCCTCCTGCATGAATTCATAGTCCCTTGCAATTTTCTTCTCATACGGCGTTTCCGACTGGTATGCACCGGACAATCCAGTCTCTGCATTCTGCTCATTCAGCAGTTTCATATATCTTTCAAACTGATCGGCATCAGGATAATTGTCGTCTTCATAATCTAACTGCGGGGAAAGCATACAGGTAAAATCCATTCCACTCTCCCTGCGAACAGCCACCACATCAGGCCAGATCACATTTTGATACAAATCTCCCAGTGACTGACTGTAACGTTCCATCAGCGCCTCGTTATTTTCATCCGCCAAACCGGGATAATTGGCATAGATCATATTCTGTGCATTGACAACCGGGTAAATCTCATAAGGACTCATCCTGGCAGACATTGCAGACAAAATCCCCAATCCAGCCACATCCTCCATATAACCACCATTAACTGCGAAGACAGAGGCAGTCTCGTAATCCTTTTTCCAGATAATAGCCGGAAGTTCCTCATCCTCTATCGATTCGGTCCCCATCGATCTCTTCTCAGTGATTCCATTCATATAGATTTCTGTATCGGTGGATAAGCCATACCACGGAAGATGAAATTCCATTCCCTCTTCTATACCTTCCGAGGAATAGAAAGCCTCTCCTCCCAGCAGGAAACCATTGTGCAGATGGATATCCGTCAAGGCCATCTCCTCTGCCCTGATCATTTGAATCCCCAGAATATCCTGCAGTTGTTTGTTATCTTTCATCACCGATATATCCGGAAGATTACAAAAAACAAGGTGAATTCCCGACTCCACATATGCATTCAGCAGATCACAGTTTTCTTTCCTGCTCCAATCAACAGCCGCCGAGTCTATGAGTATCATTGCGGGCAGTTCTGCTCCGTCAGTCTTCTTTGCAGTTTCATATTCTTCTATCGATTGATAGTCCCTAAATGCCCTCTTTGTATAAGTAATCCACATGGATACTGTTTGGCCAGTCAATTCCTCTTTATCTCCGATATATACAGCCAGTTCTCTTGAATCACCTGCGAAATCCTCCCGCCGTGCATCGAAATCAGCACTGTAGGCGTCGCTTTGATTCGAAATCTCATCTGTATCTACTATATAGGAATTTTCTTCATAATGATTCCAGCTATCCAACGCAACGTTCGAAAACTGGAACAGAAAAAACACGATGAACATTACGATCGTAATCGTAAAATAATTCCGGCGTGATATCATCTCTTATGCCCTAGCCCTTTCCTCAACCTGCGCATTAAAACTCCTCCATATAAATTTATGCACAGCAATATATACGAAAAACCCACCTCTAAGCACTCTTCTGAATAAAGTTCAGATTATTCTCAGCTTTATAGTCTACAAGGCAATAAAATTTATAATATATTATTAACTGAAAATACGTATCAACTCCAATGTTTCATTGTCGATTACAACATCCGACTTCTTCAATGCATCCATAGTCTGGAAGAAAGCCTCCCTGTTTCTGACAATAAAGTACAACTTCAGTCTACAAGTAAAAGCTGAAAGTCTGTCTGGATACTGCTCTGCCAGACGAATACACCACTTCTCAGAATTTTCAAAGTCTTCTATATCCAAAAGACGCAGGCATACGCTCTCATACTGCTGTTCTGTCATTCCAGAAGGATTCTTCGCATAGAACGATTCCGCCGCTTCGACCATGATCTGCACAAATCTGTTTTGTTCAATCTTCGTAAAAACCTTCTGTTTCAGAACCTTGTCAGTATAAGTGATCATCATATCTTCGTATTCGGTCTGATCATCCGATTCATCCCTGATGCCTAGATACAGTTTCTGTACCTCCATACGGAACTCATTCAGTTCATGGCTCAGAATAGCCGCCGCATAATGAGAAGACTCCGGATCATTCGTCTCAAGCGCCAGTGCGATAGCAGACAGTGAATCCTGTATTTCTCCTTTAAGGACATTCAACATTGCCATACGAAGACTCTTCTGGTCATTCACGGCAACAGCTTCTTCCAGCGGAATTACGTTCAGTTCTCTCTCCTCATCCGCCTTCAACTGCGTTCTCACGCGTTCCTTGCTAAAGACAACATCGTCCAGCTCCACTTGAAATCTGAAAATAGTCAGATAAAACAAATGTACGACAAAGAAGAATAAAGGCCCCACCACCGGGCATAAAATCATAACAATAAAACGCAACAAATAAGTCCTTCTGTTATCATGCAGGCGTTCAACTTCATCTTTCCTTTTTCGATTACGAATAGGAACCATAATCAGTGCGCCGATCAGCAGATAAAGGACCGCAATGATCGTATTAATCACAACAATGATGAGAAAAATATACTCATCTCCCGTCAAATTCATAGTTCTGCCTCCTCTCTGAGACAGCACTCATAGCCCGCCTTTCGGAACCGCTCAATAACACCTTCTGCACTCTTACTATCCGTATTAGATAACAAAATATAGAATTTCCCGTCGTTAAGGACTCCCATGTAATCCGTCTGACGCATATTCCTGCCCAATACCTCCGCTGCTTTTATGCGGTCTTCCGTCAATATCTCCAGCATAGCGCACTCTGTCAGTCCGTTTGTCTTTGCGCCTAAAAATGCAGAAACTAACTGTTCAAAAGCGTCCGGCGACATGATATTGGTCTGCTCCAAATAACGCTGGCTCATCAGCGCATCCATATACCGGTTCGCATTTACCACAGCGTTTTGAATCAGCGCCCCGACTATCGTCAGGCGATTCGCTTCTGAAAGCGTCATCCTCTGCCAAGGAATACCCCAAACCATCAGAATCAGTTCCATCCTATCCTCAGTATAGACAGCGCCCGCCATCAAAGGCAACTTTTCGTCCATCTTCTTATTGATAAATACCCTGTGCTCCTTCAGGTCATTATATAAATCCTCCATATTGGTATACTTAATAGAATTGCCTAATTTCTTCGCCTCTTTCGACGTAAAGGAGAACAGTCTCGCATAATCCCCATTCGCTACCGTATAGACAGCCACATCCTTACTGTCCATCAATTCCCCCAATACCTTCGCGGCATAGAACAACACTTCTTCCGGCTCATACGCGTCCAGACTGGAAGTGATTTCATAAATCTTTCCAAGGCTGTCCCTCTGGTTAACCAACTGTGTCTCAAAGCTTTGCTTCATACGTACATTACTGTCATTGATATCCGCAATATCATCGACTTTCCGGCTCAGGTAGCGCACCTCTTCCTCATTCTCATCTTTGATGAACTGAAGCTGGTCACGCATATAACCTACCACCATTCCAATGATGAATAACTGAGCCATCCATACGTATATGTTATAATCCAGCAGCACTTCAAATCCTGTTCTCCCATACATCTGCTGCAGGAAATATCCCACCACCGCCAGCAGAGAGGAAAAGATTGCCTGCTGTTGTCCATAGACAATAGCGAACAAAAGTACATACAGAAGGAAAAAGTCCAGTCTGTTAAAATACTCGCTGCCTGCCGCCTTACTGTTCATAATGAAAAAGGGAATGAAGCAGATCAAATTCTCAACAAACGGGAATATCCTCTTGAAGGTAACCTTAACCCCATGCCAGATTCTCCCGGCCCGGCTTCCTCCCACATCCTCCGCGCTGATAAAGGAATCCGCATGCCGTTTCATATATTTGGCAACCTGATCTACTCCCTCTTCATAGTGAACGAATATACTCTGATCATACTCTTCCTGGTAAAGCCTCCCGTCCAACACAAGACGATAGCGATCTCCGACTGAATTATTGACCAATCTGACGCCACCACCCATCGCCTTAATGACGTACTCTGCGAGCATAACCTCATTGATCTCTTCCATGGAGGAGATATGATAACAGGGCAGTGACGGATGCTCTTCCATCATCGCCTTATACGCCAGTTCAACCGCGTCATTCAGCCAGAGCATGGAGAATGATCTTATGTCACTGGCAGAAACTTTCCCAGTTTTCAATGCTTCCAGGCACATATTAAAACATGGGTTGTTCTCTTCCTGCCCTTTACGTGGCACGCCGTACAGATGATCGAAGCGTAGGATCAATGTATCAATACCCTGTGTCTTCCGGTAATTCTCACAAATCTCTTCACCCTGCGCGATTGCCATGGATTTAAATCCTCTGGGTACCATCTGAATCGATTCCGAAATATCATCGTGATGTGAACCACTGTATACTTCATGAGACGAGAAATAGACGAAACGTCCCTTGCTTACCATGGAATATGTAGATAGAATATTCATAAGCGCCGCCGTATACCGCACTGACTCCTGTCTTTCTCTATGCCAGTCAAAATTCGTGTCATATGCGCCCAGAAACACTACCATATCCGGTTTGACACTCTCGAATATATCCTTGACACTCTCATCCTCATACGAATAATCGTATCTCTCAAATACATGCTTATAAGAGAACTTCCTATCTCTCCGGCCTGTCAATAAAAAGATCCGGTGCTTTCCTTTGTTCAACTTATCAATTACGGCATCCGCTAATCTGCTGCCACCACCAATTAATAAAACATTCATCTACTGTCTACCCTTTAACCCTTCTTTTCGATCTCTTTATCCACTATCTTATGTCTTTCTGAGTCCTGTATTACCATGTGCAATCATCCATTCACACAAAAGCCCAGAAAGTGTCCAAACCATTCATAGTAGTACACTGCAATAAATTAGCTGAAAAGTTTTCAAATTTCTCTTGAATAAGACAATCAACAAGCTCAACATCTAACTACAATCAATAGTAAACTACATATTAAGATATTTTATTATATCACAAATAATTTTAGCATTTCAATACTATATTTATGTCCGACATTTCCTGTCGACCTCCTTTCTCACAAAATTTCTATTCTATTGTATTGTATTTCAACCAAAAATCAAGGTGTTTGGCAAGAACGTCAATTTTCTGGCAAGAACGCCAGTCAATTTTTGAAAATCAGGTCTTGACAAGTTAAAAAATGTCTTATTTGCATATAGAAAATGCGTACTGCTGATTTATACAGCAGTACGCACATCGCCACACTTGACAAATCTATTCTGTTTTTACTTACTGAGCTACTTCAACAAATGCAAGAACGCCGTTTGCTGTCATATCTACTACAACGTGGTCTTTTCTTACTTCTGTAACATTGTCCTCTACCCAAGTACCATTAGCATATGCATAAACCTTAATATTCTGGCCATCAACGACACCAGGCATATAGAAGTTTACATTTGCTACGCTGTATCCGAGAGTAGCCGGACCTTTTACAGTAACAACATTCAGTACTTTACCGCCTATTGTGTTCGCAAACTTCTGTGCTACTCCTGAATAGTCAGCGCTTGCTTTCAGAACTGAGAAAGTAACGTTTGTCTGTCTGCCATCAACGATAACGTCACCACCCTGTGCAACCGGAACAGAGTCTTCCAGTAACCATGTACCTGTTACAGCGTTGTTCATATACTCTTCTACCAACTTGTCTTCTTCAATGGCTGCTACCGTAATACTGGGGTCACCAACATTTGATGAGTCCTCCAGATAAACTGCTACAGGCGGATCATAATCCTTTGCCATAACAGGCATAGAAAATACCATTGCTCCTACTAATGTTAATGCTAAAAATTTTTTCATTTCTCAACATCCCCTTCCTGGATTTTTAAGTGTGGTGTTTATATTTATGCCATTCAGCAAAAATATCCCTCTCACAATACATATTGTTTCATAAAAAACTGCGGCGCCTGTTTATAAACAACATTATTATATTATTTACCAATGGGGATGTCAATTACTATTAAACAAAATTTAGCATAAAAAATGCAGCTGAAAGTTTGACGAAAAAATTCGACAAAGATTTTGTGTGCCATGAAAAGTGAATATTAAAGTGTTAGAAAATTGATAGACTTTGTTTCACGATTATGTTATACTGAATGCGTCGCACGACAGTTTTTCATAATCGGGAGGTGAAAGTACGGCATGACTGAAAAGGAAATGATACAAAGAGATATTGAGGATTTTTCCCGGGTGCAGGAATGGATGCTTTTATTAGATAAAGAGTCTGAAGCGTACAAAGCAATAAAACGCAGATATATTGATTTAAAGGTTATTCTCACTTCATGCGGCGTCAATCTCACAGAAATTGACCGAATCAAAGAGTAAAAATAAAAATAAATCATAAAGAGTCCTAAGTCTGGACAGGAGGAAACAGAATGAAAAACAAAAGCGATAAAATATTGCAGTCCATCAGCAGGATGGAGCCAGTCGACGGAAGCGCAGAGGCGCTTCAGATCCAGAAACGTCTGAACGAAGGACGGGATAAATTCAACCAGTTGGTAGGCGGTGTATGCAAATCAGTTATGCAGATCAGCGCCCTTGACCTTGCCATGGGTGACAGTACCGATAAGATGGGCAATATCAGCAGCAACGTCAAGCATATATCTGAGACGGTTGTTCGCGCTTCCCAGATGACGGAAGAGAATATGAATGAAGTCGTGAATGCACATGAGGGTTTTGCCGAATCGATTGCACAAGTATCCTCCGCTGCCGGATCGATTATGGATGATATGGAAGCCAGCAGCCAGGAAATTTCTTCCATTGTCGAGGAAGCTCAGTCTACAATCGATAAATCCGATCAAATGAAGAATGATATGCAGGAACTTCTGGAAATCATCAAAGGTATGAACGAGGTAATCAAAGGTATCAATTCCATTTCCGCGCAGACCAATATGCTTGCCCTGAACGCCTCCATCGAAGCCGCCCGGGCCGGTGAAGCAGGCAAGGGTTTTGCAGTCGTAGCTGAACAAATCAGGAGCCTGGCCGACGAGACGAAGCAGCTCACCGGCAATATGGATGGTTTCGTTGCCAAGATTGAGGCCGCTTCCAAGATGACTTGTGGGAGTCTTGACCATACCGTGGAAGAATTGGAATCCATGCGCGGTAACCTGAATAAGGTACTTTCCAACAATGAGCACAATGTTTCCAATATTGTCAACATAACCGATTCCATTACCACCATTGCTGCCACCAGTGAAGAGATTTTTAGCGCTGTCACCAATGTACAGGATCAGATGGGTAGACTTCGTGAAGAATGTGTTTCATTGAATGATCAGTCTGATATGCTCGGCGCTGTATCAGAAGACCTTAAGGAAAATATGAAGCCGGTATCCCTGATCGAAAAGGATCTGGATGACTCCGCTAAATTGATGGGCCGTATGGTGGAAGATGTCTTCTACATGTTAAGCAACCGCCAGTTCATCGCCAATGTCCAGAACGCGATCACCGCGCATCAGAACTGGTTGAAGACACTTGGAAACATGGTAAAAAACAGGGAATGTGTTCCCCTACAGACGGACGACACCAAGTGCGCTTTTGGCCATTTCTACTATGCGATGAGTCCTCGCAATAAGATGATTTCTCCACTCTGGAACGGACTGGCCGATAAACACCGCCGCTTCCATGGATATGGCAAGAATGTTATCCTTGCTATTAAGAATCAGGATTATGCAAAGGCTGACAGTGAATACAAGTCTGCCGTAAAGCTTTCGGAAGAGCTGATCAGCGACTTCAAGAAGATAATCGACAACGCGGAGACTCTGGAACGGGAACATCTTCAGGTATTCGCAGAGTAAGGATCTTACATTCAGAAATTATTATATTAAATGAAAAGGACGCCTGTGCGTCCTTTTTATATTAGTACTTCATAATTGGTTCCAGCCAAATGTATCACGTAAAAACCAGTAAATTCAATGGGTTTAATTATATATGACAGGATATTTATTATTCGATCCAGTCTCTCTTTGTATTGGCATCCAATCATTCTAATTTTTAAAGCTGTGGATCGGCGCCGGTATCCTTCCTCCGCGATTGACAAAGGCATCGCAGGAGAATCCGTTCACTGGCATAATTGGCGCATAGCCGAGCAGACCACCGAATTCCACCGTCTCTCCCACTCCCTTTCCAATCACAGGTATCAGACGTACTGCCGTAGTCTTCTGATTGACCATGCCGATTGCCATCTCATCCGCTATAATGCCGGAGAGAGTCGTCGCTTTCGTATCTCCTGGTACGGCAATCATATCAAGCCCCACGGAGCACACACAGGTCATAGCCTCCAGTTTCTCCAGGGTCAATGCGCCGGCAGAAACCGCATCAATCATTCCTTGATCCTCGCTGACCGGAATAAAGGCGCCACTCAATCCCCCGACATAAGAGGAAGCCATCACACCGCCCTTCTTCACCTGGTCATTCAAAAGCGCAAGCGCCGCTGTCGTGCCGGGCGCACCGGCATATTCCAATCCAATCTCACACAATATGTCTGCCACAGAATCCCCGATCGCCGGCGTCGGCGCAAGGGACAGATCCACAATGCCGAAGGGCACATTCAGGCACCTGGAAGCTTCCTTCGCCACAAGCTGTCCCACACGTGTCACTTTAAAAGCCGTCTTCTTAATCGTCTCGCACAATACTTCAAAGTTCTCGCCCCTCACCTTTTCTAATGCCGTCTTCACCACACCCGGTCCACTGACCCCTACATTTATCACCTTATCCGCCTCGGTCACACCGTGGAATGCGCCTGCCATAAAGGGATTATCGTCGGGTGCATTGCAGAATACCACAAGCTTCGCGCATCCCAGGGAGTCTGCCTCCTTAGTCGCTTCCGCCGTCTGCAGGATAACCTCCCCCATCAGCTTCACCGCATCCATATTGATTCCTGTCTTTGTGGAACCTACATTGACAGAGCTGCATACCCTCTCTGTCACGGAAAGTGCCTTCGGTATAGATCGAATCAGCATCTCATCCGCTCTGGTCATTCCTTTGGAAACCAATGCCGAGTATCCGCCGATAAAATTGACGCCAACCTCATGCGCCACCTTATCAAGCGTATTTGCAATAGATACAAAGTCCTCCGGCGTCTTGCACGCCGCTCCACCGATCAGTGAGATCGGAGTCACAGAGATTCTTTTGTTGACAATCGGAATCCCGTATTCTCCTGAGATATATTCCCCGGTGGCAACCAAATCTTTTGCAGCGTCATAAATCTTATGGTATATCTTTTCATTGACCAGCTTTAAATCTGCGTCGATACAATCCAGCAGACTAATTCCCAACGTGATCGTCCTCACATCAAGATTTTCTTTCTCTATCATTTCATTTGTTTCCGCTACTTCGAATATATTAATCATATTAATCTCCATTCCGCAGCCTTTGTCTATCTGCCTCTTCACACCAACCATCCATTCCACAGCTGTTGGCACCTGCTTTTCCACTCTAACCACCCATTCTGCCATCAACGCTGGTAGCACAAACAGTCATGCAAAAAGTTACATTACCAATAGATGTAATAGTAAAGGCTTACAGCTCAACCGGCTAAATCCTGTGCATCTGGTTAAAAATCTCTTCCTTCTGGCATTTAATGATAACGCCTATACTTTCCCCCAGCTGCTCCAATTCCCTGGCAATCACTCCGAAATCCTTCTCGGTCTGATTCGTATCCACTACCATCATCATATTGAAAAAGCCCTGCACAATCGTCTGGGAGATATCAAGTATATTGATCTGATTGTCCGCCAGATAAGTACACACCTTCGCAATAATACCTACCGTATCTTTTCCTACCACAGTGATGATTGTTTTTTTCATAGTATCCTCCGTTTATCGTTTACTCTTTCTATCAAATATCATCAAGTTAAATCAGTCTATATTTCTATCATCTGCGAAACTTCACTTCTCTTAGCCACATACAGAGGAAAATCATCCGCCTTGTATTTCGTATCTGACATGGTCACTTCCACTCTGACCGTCTCATAGGCAAGTTCCGGCAGATTATTCTCCAGACTCAGATGCCCTAAAACCACGGCTTTCATATCATCATGCAGCAGCCTGCTTAAGAGTTTTCCTGCCGCTTCATTGGATAGGTGGCCTTTTTTACCCAGAATACGCTGCTTTAAATAATAGGGATAGGGACCCACCTGCAGCATATTGATGTCATGATTTGCCTCCAGGTAAAGAACATCCAAATCCTTCAGGCATTCCACCGTGTAGTCATTGTAACAGCCCAGGTCGGTGATGATGCCTATCTTTTTCCTGTCATGATTAATCCGGTAAGCAACAGGCTCCACTGCATCATGAGATGTCCTTATAGGATAGAGTGTCACATCCTTTACCGTCAGCTTCTCATCCGCACTGACATAATGAATCAATTCTTCATCGATCGTTCCCAGAGAATGGTTGGCCCTGATCGCGCTGATCGTTCCCTTCGTGCCATACACAGGCACTCCATACTTTCTCGCCAGAACTCCAAGTCCGTTTATATGGTCTGCATGTTCATGGGTCAGGAAAATACCATCAATATCCTGCATCCTGATTCCCAGTTCCTTTAGTCCCGCCTCCGTTTTCTTTCCGCTAATTCCCACATCCACCAGCAAATGCGTGGCATCCGTCCCCACATAGATACAATTCCCGCTGCTCCCGCTGGCAATACTGCATAATCTCATAATTTTCTTCTTTCTATATTTATTCTCTTTCTGTATTTATTTCTGTACTTATTCTCTTTCTGCATTTTATTCTTTTTCTGAATGATCTCTCTGTTCTTTCTCTTGCGGAAAATATACGCGCTCTACGCCTTTTTCCAATAAATCTCAATCACATCCCCGCTGTGGATCTCCTCCATGTACTGCGCATCCCTTCCGTTGAGTCTTGTCACAATCCCGCTGCCCTGCGGTTTGGAAAGATCAAAATCTATGTGTTCAAATACATCCACAAACACATAAGACATCTTGCCCGTAAGATGCACCTGCTCCTCGTTCACTGACACATAAATGGATGCTCCTGCAGGCTTCTGTACTT
>CAYXKS010000002.1:38183-46953 GCA_964465725.1 uncultured Bacteroides sp.
ACCTGCTCCTCGTTCACTGACACATAAATGGATGCTCCTGCAGGCTTCTGTACTTCTCCCGATGTTTCCACCTGCGTCATTGTTGCTCCCTGCGCTATTGTTGTTTCCTGCTTTGTCGTCTCTTCACGCTTTGTTGTTACTTCCCACTCTGTTGCTTCTCTTCCTGCCTCTCCGGAAGCTTCTCGTCCCGCTCCGTCTATACCTTCATTAGTTCCGATAGCTGAATCTTCTCCGTCCGGCCTCGTTCCCGAATATTCCGCCAGAACCTCATTTTCTTCCCTCTCTCTATCTGCATCTCTCTGATAAGTACCATCATCCTCCGGCAAATCTTCAAATGTATCTGCCATCTCATTTTCATACTTGTCACGGTCAGACAGCTGCAGTACTTCCATCGTCCAGACCACCGAGAAATTCTCATACACCTTGCTGTCCATATCTGCCAGCTTATTATTCACATAGATATTCATCTCCTGATTGATGATCACATCCATAAACTCGGCAACCTGCCGCACAGTATAATAATTCAATATCTCAATATTGTCACCTTCCTGAATACCATAATATCCCGACTGCAATTCACCGTTAACACTGGCAAACTTGGGGAGATCTATGGGCGTATCATTGACTTCCACATGCATGACGGCGCCGAATTCGGGAAGCTGGTTGATATCCAGTCTGGCCGCATCGCCCGCTGTGGACTCCACCACCTTGATCTGATCGTTGGCGTGAATCGGCGTATAGATATCCGCCTCATTCCCATTGACGGTGATAACCGCTGATTCTCCAAGCGCTCCTCTCGTAATCCTGGGCTTGCCGTTAACCGTATAATTCAGTTCCCTGCCGCGTTTCGGGAAAAGGCCGTCGTTGGGGAACTCCGCCTGCATGGCGGCATCTACTACCGCGACCTTACTATTGTCATAGATCTTGATCCTCTGGTCGTTGAAATACACAAAGATAAAATTATTGCTCTGCTCGTAGAAGCTTAAGCATATCCCGATCGGTGTCACCATCAGAGAGTCTCTCCTGGCGTCCGCCTCGAGAAATTCTATATTCTGCATGACTTCACCGCCGCGCACGGCAACTCTCTCTTTCTGAATTCCCAGCTGCTCCGCAAGCGCCTGCGTGTATCCTGGAAGCATACCGCCCCCTCCTACGACGAAAACAGCGCTGACGGCCTTGCCTCCATTCAACTCTTTGATCTTGTCGGATACCTTTCCTGTCATATCCGCGATCACATCCGCAGTCACTTCTTCTATCTCGGCCGCGCTGATCGTCTGGGACAGTCCCATGATATCCTTGTATTCTATCTGCTCTTTGACGCCCGTGTCGCGTTTGATCTGTTCTGCCGTCGCGAAATCCACCAGGCAGTGTTTGGCGATCACTTCTGTCAGGCTGTCCCCCGCTATGGGAATCATGCCATAGGCGACAATACTCCCATCCTTTGTAATGGAAATATCCGAAGTGCCGGCGCCCACATCCACAAGCGCGATATTCAGCATTCTGTACATCTCCGGAATGGCAACCTGAATCGCCGCGATCGGCTCCAATGTCAGGTTAACAACCTCCAGGCCGGCCAGATCCACAGCCTTATACAATCCATCCACCACGTCCTCCGGCAAAAAGGTCGCTATAATATCCGCCCCGATGTTCTTCGCCCTATGTCCCTCCAGATTGCCCATCACATAACCGTTCATGTAATAGCGGACAACGGAATAACCGACGCAGTAAAATTTCATCTCCGAATCGTTATTGTCCAGGAACTCCCCATAGGCTTTCTCCACGCCCATGGAATCCAGCGCATAGATATCCTCTCCCGTCACCTCGCTGTCACCGTCGCGTTCCATATCTACCCTGACAGTGACTGTGCGCAGTACACGTCCGGCTGCCGCGATACAGACATCCTTCAATGTCCTGCCAAGACGCTCTTCCAGCTCCGCCCTGACTTCACTTATCGTCGCACCCACCTTGAAGATATCATGGATCTGTCCATCCAGCATAGCCCTTGTCCCATGTTCTCTGATGCTCTGTGTTACTACATGAAACTTCTCTCCGACACGGTAGCCGACCGTCCCGACGATGCTTCTTGTACCTATGTCCAATCCAAACACTAATTGTCCCGGAAATTTCACTGCTTCTGACACGAATCTTCCCCCAATTTCTCGTCTATTTGTCTGTAAACATCCTCCAGCGTACCGCTGTTCTCTATGACCACAAGGCAATGCCTGTAGAATTCTTCTTCCGGCAGCTGGCCCTGCATGATCCTGTCAATCTTCTCATCGGAATAGCCCCTGCTCTGTCTCAGTCTGTTCCTTCTGACCGTCTCATCCGCATGGATATACCACATCTCATCCACGATCTTTGCATATCCGTCCTCGATCAGCAGCGCCGCCTCAATAAAAATATACTTCGGTTTTCCTTTAAGCTTCGCCTCGCTGATCGCTTCCGTGATATATGTTTTCACTACGGGATGAACGATTCCGTTCACCTGCAAAAGAAGGTCCCTGTCGCCAAAAATCTTCGCCGCCATCTTGTTCTTATCGATCCTGCCATCCTCTGTCAGAATCTCCTGTCCCAACAGCGCTACAAGCTGTCTGTAACAGTTCTCCCCTGGCTCCTCCAGCGCATGGGCAACCTGATCCGCTATAATGATGCGGCAGTCAACGCTTCTGCCCAGATAATCCAATATCTGGGACTTTCCGGCCCCGACTCCGCCTGTAATACCGATTACTTTCATAGATTATTACCTTAATTGATTACTATTTCTCAGCACGGTCAATGCAGAGAATACACAGACCTGTTCAGACTGTTACCTTTAATCAACACTTTTTGACTGCACTCAGGAATTATTTACTTTCATACCAGTCCGCCCCTGAACTCATACCTACCTCCAGCGTCACCGACAGATCGGCCGCATGTTTCATCTCTTCATCCAGGATGTTCCGCACCTGCTCTTCCTCTTCCCTGAACGTCTCAATCAACAGTTCATCGTGTACCTGCAGGATCAGTCTGGAACGCATTCTTTCCCTGTGCAGTCTTTCCCATACCCGTATCATGGCGATCTTCATGATATCTGCCGCCGTCCCCTGGATGGGAGAATTCATCGCAACCCGCTCTCCGAAAGACCGCTGCATAAAGTTGCTGGAAGACAATTCCGGAATCGGCCTTCTCCGGCCGTACAGAGTCGTCACATAACCATTCTGCTTTGCACTGTCAACCATCGCATCGAGAAATTTCTTCACTCCCGGATAAGTCTTAAAATATTGTTCGATATAATCCGACGCCTCTTTCCTGGAGATACTCAGATCCTGACTAAGGCCAAAGGAACTGATGCCGTAAACAATGCCAAAGTTTACCGCCTTGGCATTACGTCTCTGCAGATCCGTCACTTCCTCGAAGGGTGTGTGGAATACCTTGGATGCTGTGATGCGATGGATGTCCTCGTCCATCTTATAGGCTTCAATCAACTGCTCGTCCCCCGACATGTGCGCCAGAATCCTGAGCTCAATCTGTGAATAATCCGCATCTACAAAGAGATAACCTTCCATCGGAACAAATACTTTGCGGATTCTTCGTCCCAGTTCCATCCGCATGGGGATATTCTGCAGATTCGGTTCCGTGGAACTGATCCGCCCGGTGGCCGTGATGGTCTGGTTAAATGTGGAGTGTATCCGGCCATCTTCACCGATACAGGTAAACAGCCCCTCCGCATACGTCGACTTCAGTTTGGCAAGACCACGATACTCCAATATATCAGATACGATCGAGTGATCCGGCGCCAGCTTTTCCAGGACATCGGCAGCCGTCGAATAACCTGTCTTCGTCTTCTTGCCGCCCGGAATACCCATTTTCTCAAAAAGGACTTCCCCTAATTGTTTCGGGGAGTTGATATTGAATTCGCAACCTGCATGCTCATAGACAGACTGTTCCAATTCCCTGATTCTGCCCACCAGTGCCTCGCCGTACGCTTTCAGCTCGTCCGGCTTCACAAGCACTCCATACTGCTCCATCTCATACAGCACACGTGTCAGGGGCATCTCGATCTCATACATCAGAGACTCCATTCCCTGTTCCCGCAGCTTCTCACGAAGCAAAGGAGCCGCCGCCAGACATACATATGCATGATAACAGGCAAATTCTACAATCGATTGAGGGTCTTTTTCATAAATCTCCGCATAGCTTGCCTTGCCGCACACCTGATTTCTGTCAGGTATGGTCAGTCCCAGATATTCATTGGCAATATCCTCCACCGCATAGTCGTTTTTCAGCGGATTCAGAAGATATGCCGCAATCAGGATATCAAAATAGCGCCGCTCTCGGTAAGGTTTCATCACATCTTCCGCCTGATCGCAGGAAATCGGCTCCACATAGGCATACTGTCTCTTGATATCGAACATATTAAGTTTACATAACTTTGACCCGCTCAGCGCAGCAATCTTTCCCTGCAGATACTGTGCCGTCACAAGTCCCTGGCATGGAATAAAACATACCTTCTCCCTGTGCACCGCAACCGCTGCTCCAACGCACTCCTGCAAGTCCGCACCGTCCATTATGACCGTAAGACCAATCTCCCGGACAGCATGATCCTTCTCCTCATCCTCTTCGGCAGCATTCTGGCCCTGCGCAGCCACCGCGATGCACTCCGCAAACAGAGCCTCTACTTCTTCAAACTCCGTCACCTGTGTAAAAAAATCCGTTTGGGCGTTCGTCACGGCTACATCTTTCTCGAAACGAGATAACAGGTTCTTAAACTCCAACTGCTTGCACAGGACATATGCCTCTTCCGTGTAGAAATTCCCTACCCTGGCATCCTCAAAACTATAATCGATCTCACTATCCACATTGATTGTCGCCAGCGTCCTGCTAAGCTCCGCCAAATCTTTATTGTTAAGCAAAGACTCTCTGATCGCCTTCTTCGTGATCTCATCTATATGGGCATAAATACCGTCCAGCGAACCGAAGCGGACCATCAGTTCCGTAGCGGTCTTCTCCCCTACCTTCGGCACACCGGGAATATTGTCAGCTGTATCACCCATAAGCGCTTTCAGATCGATAAATTGAATCGGATCAACCTGATACTTCGCCTCTACGTCCTTCGCGTAATAGTCCTCAATTTCTGTCCTGCCGCCCTTGGTCTTGGGAATCCTGATCTTAATATGATCCGTAGCGATCTGCAAAAGATCCCGGTCCCCGGACACGAGCGCCACCTCCATACCCTCCCGCTCGCCTCGCTTCGCGATCGTTCCGAGAATGTCATCTGCCTCCAGACCGGCTTTTTCCACAATGCAGATCCTCATTGCCTGCAGCATCTGTTTCATGACCGGCACCTGTTCCCTGAGCTCCTGAGGCATCGGTTTCCTTGTGCCCTTGTACTCTTTATAGATTTCATGCCGGAACGTAGGGGCATGTACATCGAAAGCCACCGTCAGATAATCCGGCTGTTCCTCCTCCATGATCTTAAACATAATATTCAGGAAACCATATACCGCATTCGTATGAAAGCCCTGACTGTTGGAAAGATCGGGCACTCCGTAAAAAGCTCTGTTTAAAATACTGTGACCATCTATCAATACAAGTTTCTGACTCATGTAAATTCCATGCCTTTCTGAATCACTATTTCATAATTTTTATAACCGAAACACGACGCACAGCGCTATCACAATCGCCGCAGCCACCGCTGCTTCCAGACAAAACAATATATACAGCAACATCCGATGAACTCTAATCCGGTGCTCAGCATCTTCTATCTTTACCGTAAATTCCTGCTGTAGATTAAAATTTCCGCCCTGTTCCAGCCGCTCCAATCCCTCTGTGACCAAAAGCTGTATCGTCAGCTCTTCCTCACATTCCGGACAGTTCTCCACATGTTCCAGGAACTCTTCCAGATCCACGCCGCCCAGTTCCTCCTGCAGAAAGGAAGGTATTTTTTTCTCTGTCTCTTTACAGTCCATATTCATACCACATCTCTTCCCATAAGGATTTGTCATCGTCTATAACCATTATGCTGTTACAGCCACACAGATTTTATTATATACCATAATCATACCTTTTGAAAAGTCTATGGCCCGTAAAAATCTCATATCTTTTTTGTGCTGTCTGCTGTATAATTAATTATCATGTCACAGTTGATAATGAATTATTATGATCGGGGGACTACTTATGAAACTCAACTACAAACGCACTGTTCTAATCGGTATGGCCTTCCTGTCAATCTGTGCTTTCTGGCAGATGTACGACAATATCATACCGCTTATCCTCAAAAACACCTTCCATCTGGGCGAGACCATCACCGGCGCAATCATGGCCGCGGACAATATTCTGGCACTGTTTCTGCTGCCCCTGTTCGGCTCACTCTCAGACCGGATCGACACCCCATTCGGCAAGCGTATGCCTTTTATTCTGGCCGGAACCGGATTGGCTTTTGTCTTCCTGCTTCTCCTGCCGGTAGCAGACAGTCATGGCAGCCTGCCCCTCTTCATCACGGCGCTGTTTCTGGTGCTGATCTCCATGGGACTCTATCGTTCTCCTGCCGTCGCTCTGATGCCGGATCTGACTCCAAAACCTCTGCGCAGCAAGGGAAATGCCGTGATCAATCTTATGGGAGCCGTAGGAGGCGTCTATGCGCTGGTCATGATCCGTCTGCTGGTGGGCAGCGGTACGACACCGGATTATTTCCCATTGTTTCTCTCCATTGGACTGCTGATGCTTGTCTGTGTGGCAGTCCTCTTTTTCACAATTCCGGAGAAAAAGCTTCGCGCACAAATGTCCGAAGATGAGGAAACATCTGGCGGCGGTCCTGCATCCACATCGGAGCTTCCACGTGAAGTAAAGCGCAGCCTGATCTTTATTCTGCTGTCGGTAGCTCTCTGGTATATCGCGTACAATGCGGTGACTACGGCATTTTCCCGCTATGCCACCCATGTGTGGGGATTGGAGAACGGCGGCTATGCGAATTGCCTGATGGTTGCCACGGTTGCCGCGATCCTCAGCTACATCCCGATTGGCGCTCTTTCCAGCAAGATAGGCCGGAAACGCACAATCCTGATCGGCGTCGCCCTCTTAACTTTCTGTTATCTGTGCGCGGCTTTCTTCAGTACTTATCATGTCATAATGAACCTGTTCTTCGGAATCATTGGCTTCGCCTGGGCAGCGATCAACGTCAACTCGTTTCCTATGGTCGTAGAAATCAGCGCAAACGGAGATGTGGGGAAGTACACAGGTTATTATTACACTTTCTCGATGGCGGCACAGGTCATCACACCGATCCTGTCCGGTTTTCTGCTTGAACATGTTTCCTACCGGACACTGTTCCCTTATGCGGTCGTATTCAGTGTACTTGCCTTCTGTACGATGCTGATGGTGAAACATGGAGACTCGAAGCCGGAAATGAAAAAAGATATGTTGGAGAATTTTGATGTGGACGACTGATTATGACCAATATCCGGCTGAGCTCAACAGCATTGGATCGTGACATTAGAAAAAGGGCCTGCCTGTTAAGGTAAGCCCTCTACAATTATAAACCATGAAATAAAACACTTCTATACGCTCGAATATACGAACGGCGCGATTTTTTTCTCAATATCCGCATCATCTGAATGATATCTTAGTTGGAGCGGCCCCGAAAAATCCAATCCCATCACACCAATGATGGACTTCGCATCGACCACTCTCTGTCCGGAACCCAAATCAAAATTAGTATCAATTTTATCAATTGTGTTAATAAACTGTCTGATCTGTTCGACATTGTTAAACTTAACATTTACCTGCTGCATACGTCCTAATCTCCTTTACTTCATTATTATGCGTTTGTTATGTTTTACTTTTCGTTTTCAGAATCAGCACCGGACTAATTAGAATCCCCTTATATACAGACTATCCATAAAATCCCGCTTCTATACACCTCCTCCGCAATTCGTCGTCATTTTCATGTTTTCATGTTGTATGTACGCTTGTAACAGTTCAGATACTTCTCTATTATTATACTTATCAAGACATCCGGCACCGCCATGCGATGCTCTGTATACTTCCAGGTACTACCTTTTTGACACGATCAGCGCAGTAAATGTGCAGATCTGTCTGAACTATTACGTACGTTACCGATTCACTTGTGCCTATATAATACAAGGAACACAATATATTGTAAAGTGGCATATTGCATAATTTTTTCCATATCTTTTTGTACATAGTCTTAAAATATCTGTCCGCTTGTATACCTGATAACATTAAGTTAAGCCAGTGCACAGCGTCTGGCTTAACTTAATGGCATTGCTTTATACCTGTTATAATCATTGATAAACACTTCAAGTTGTCATAGTCTGTATTCCAACTGGCAGTCATACGGTTCTCTCTCCACATGCTCTCTGTTGTACTCCTGCGCCTCCACACATCCCATGGCCTGATAAAACGCCTGCGTCTCCACTGCCGAATGAGAAGAAATGTACAATTTGCGCGCCCCCTTCTGCCCGGCCCACTTCGCCGCCGCCATAAAAAGCTTCCGCCCGATTCCTCTGCCGCGCATGTCTTCGGACACGTGGATACTCGTCAAATCCAGATATCGGTTTTCCCCTCCGAACAGGGAAGACTCCACCGAAGCGAAGCCCTTCAGCGCATTTCTGTAAAAAGCGGCAATCACAAATCCTCCTGTGTTAACTGTATTTTTCAGACAGGAAACCAGCGTCTCATAGTCTTCCTCCGTCCAGTCATCAGTAAACGGATCGTCCCGTATAACCCACTCTCCCCCTTCTCTCCGCCTGCACTTCGTAACGTTCTGATG
>CAYXKS010000003.1:0-7556 GCA_964465725.1 uncultured Bacteroides sp.
ACCTATGACCGCCGCAAGTGAAACCAGCTCCGCCACTCTCCAATACCATGGCTCTTTAAAATCAATCAAAATATCTCCTTCAAAGCCTGCAGCTACAGAGAATTGTATTAAACTATTACTCCCGAACCGACCGTAAAAGTACTCATTTCAGCTCTGCCATAATAATTTACTAGCCGGGCATCATCATAATAGTTACTCATAAAGAGGCATGACATCACAATACATATTCCAAGCAAAGCATTTCCGTAAATCGATGCTGATGAATTTCCTACATCCGCCGAAAGCTTCATTAGAACACTGCCCATCAACAATGTCAGAAACCACTGCAATGCTGATGTATCGCCACGGCGCAATGTCCACATATGAGTCAGCACGCCACTGTAAACACCTCTTGGGATATTTTATCAAACACCCAATGCAGCACCAACCCCAACGCAATCGACAGAAATATTCCAATTGCCAAAACAACAATAGCATCTAGACTTACAATTAATATTTCTACTCTGTTCAATATAAAAACATGAATTAAATATATTTCCAGAGAAGCCGCCCCGAGTTTTGATATCAGTCTGATATATTTTTTCTCGTTTGCAAAAAAACCGACTAAAAACATGGCCCACAGAGCCGACGCCGAAATTTTTCCCAAAAGATAAATAACCACGGAGCTGTTCTGAAAAAAACTATAAAAGATGCCGGTGCACAAAAAGGCAAATACTAAAATCAGATTAATTACTCTCTTTTTACCCGAAAGCCATATATTTAGTTCTTCATCATACTGTCCCGCCGCCACTCCGACCAGAAACGCTGCGTTAGATGCATACCAAACACTATCCTTCATCACTAATGCCAGTCCGAAAGAGATAGCCAATATCCCTATTGCCATCCATAGCATTTTATGGGTACAGAACCTCCATACAAACCAAAAGGCAATATAGAACAAGACAATGACAAACACAAACCAGGCATCTAGACAAAAAATATATCTTGTGAATCCACGCAAGGTCCACTGTTTTCCTCCCAGCAAATGTAGAATGCCTTCTATAACTAAATAAGGGAAATATACATGCATAACCCGCCGTATAATCCACTCAGTTGTCACCCCCTTCTTTGCGCTGAACACAAGTCCATATCCTGACACCAAAAAGAAAACAGCCACTCCATATCTTCCCAATTTTGTCAGTAAATACCATATGATATTACTGCCTTCTACCATAACATACCACTGAGAATAATGTGCAAGAATGACCAGCAGAGTTCCTATTCCCCTCAAAAACATACTGACACCTCTGGTTATCATATTTTCCTCCGCTTTCAGTTCAATACTATTTTCCATAGAGATAATAGGCATTTGTATATCCATATCCCCCTCCAAATAAGTTTTCGGAATTCTAAGCCCTCATTTTCAGGACTATTTTTTATTTCTCATTTTATGGATCCCCCACTTTCAATTTTCATAACTATTCCTGAGTATGCCATAAAAAATTGAAACAATAAACACTCGAATGCATGGTGCGATTTTCATTCTGCGGCAATTCAACTAGGATTTTAGCGCAGAGTCTGTAAGAATACATATATTTGGTTTCATGATTTCTTCCATTTCCGGCTGTTACTGCTCTGGGAAAAAACATTATTATTATGATATAACCCATTATCGATCAGCACAAAATCTTCCCAACTGCTTTCAAACCATGCCCGCCGCATGACACGTGCAATGAACGTCACATTCGAATAACCACATACCAATCCATTACAGTGCGTCAACGTATACTGATCTCTCACAACTTCTCTTGCCAAATAATACCGGTGTTTATTCCGTTTATCCTCACTGAAAGCAATCGACTCATCTGTCCCCTCATTCCGATAGGTATCCTCATAAATACATACTTTATCCCCAAATACCGCCTGGAAGCGCTCTACAGCCTCCTGCTCATCTGTTGCCAGAAAAATCTTATCATATCCCGACTCGTTCAGTAATTCCTGCACCTTTTCAATTTCCTGTTCTATCTGTACAGGTATGGGATGGTTGTTATATCCTTTGCGAAAATCTGTCCCCCGGAAATGAACCCCCAGAACTTTCCCCTCGCCCAGAAGATTTCTATATTCCTGCTCCAAATATTCTTTCGTCTGTCTGTTATAACATATATATTTCTTCACCATGCGGGCCATAGCATCAATATACTCCTCGGAAACATCATAGCTGACCGCATCGAATTGTGCCTTTACCTGTACATAATGGCTTTCTTCTGTCCTAACTACATGACAGGCATGTGTGATATTCTTTACTTCCGAAACAGGCATAAAAAAATAGAGAAATGCATTCTGCTCTCCATTGATACCCTCCGGCTCATAGTACAAATAATCTCTCCCCCAACACACGTACGGCGTAAAACCTCTTTCATCTGCAAAATACAGTTCGATCAAAGTAACCCCGAACTCTGCGAAAAATCCTACCCCGGCTCCTCTTTCTTCAATCAGATAGATAGTCTTTCTTTCGTATTCTCTGCCATACGTATGCAATTCCAAAAAATCAGGATTCTGGTATCCCTCCAGAACCATCCTGCGGAATTCAGGATTGTTGCGGTGTATCCTGCAGCGGTTCCAATAAACTAACTTTTCTGATTTTCTAAGTATATCCATTACCTTCATAATAATTTCCATCCACCACTTTCAATTTTACGATCTTTCACACCACAAGTCACCGTGCAATATATGAATCGGTATTCACCAACCTCATGACACTGTTTTTATGATAATAATGCGCCATCGACACATTGATCCAATTCTCAACATCCCAAGACACATCCCGCGTGTCAAACAAATAAGGTCTGACGGAGTGTGTCTCCACAACGACATCCTTGATCGAACCATC
Source organism: uncultured Bacteroides sp. (assembly GCA_964465725.1). Classification (GTDB taxonomy): domain Bacteria; phylum Bacillota; class Clostridia; order Lachnospirales; family Lachnospiraceae; genus UBA3282. The sequence goes on from CAYXKS010000003.1 coordinate 2,870, forward strand.
CGTATACATCTCATGCCTTTCCATCTCTTCCTCATAAAAAGTCTGCGCATCGCCATTCACTACAGAGCGCAGGGCAGAGATTCCGGTATATGTATTTTTATCAGCAGTCAATATCCAGACTCCCATGATAATCAATAATCCCATTGCAGTCACAATATTTCCGCTTTTACTGACTGTACTGTCAAAACTAGTTAGATTATTTCGCCCTCGTCCGTCCCGTTTATGGGCAATCCACCCGAACCAGTACGTTGTAACCGAAAAAAGTCCCAGATAATAAACCATCTGAATAATGTTATTGATTCTCGCCTGTCCCACCTCTCCGATTGCATAAAGAGAAGGTGTGAACATTGCAGCTATCACACAGAAAACCCCTGCTGTCACCAAAAGCGGACAATAAAACTTCCTCTGTGATCCCTGTCCTATCCTCCACATGGCCGGCATAGCCGATACCCATACCAGAACCACCATAAGAGAAGTCCATCTCCCGATATAGATCAGTGCATTATAAAACGATAATACAATTGCCATAACGGCAGAATATCCTTCAGATGATACTCCACTCCTCGCCACATTACCCGGCGCCAGTATATTGACCAAAAATCCCAGTGTAAAGCAAACCACGGGAATCAATACATATACTGATTTCTTTCTATCCTTCGCAAAAGTATACATCAACAGTAAAATCAGAATGATCTGCGCCTGCAAACCTGTTACCAGATTTCCACCGCCGACAAACAGTCCATCCGCTGATGCAAGAATACACCAGCATACTGAACTCTTTCTATTGTCAATCCATATGATACCTGAGACTGCCGTAATCATCAAAAACATGAAAGACTGCATAAGCACATAATGCGTAGCCCCATTATACCAGTATATACCGTCAGAAGGCGCATCCATCACCTGCCAATACAAAAAGAGAAGCATACATCCAATATAAATGTATAAAGTCTTATCCCCTCCATACCACTTCGTAAAAATCTGCCTTCCCAGCAAATACGTCGATACCGAAAACATCCCGATCATAATAACAGGAACTACAGACGCGCTTTGATACACAAAATGCATTGGACACATCGACATCAGGAAACAAGAAGTATAAGTCCCCTGCCAGCCATAATAGAACCGCTTCGTATGTTCTGCAGCGGATTTCACCGCATGCCATACAGAACCTGTCTCCATCCAGGTATCATGTACCTCCAAGCCATAACTGTAGTCATCCGCTGCCATCACATTATATTTTCCAAGCATCAAAAGAGGAATGACAGAAACAATCAACAGAAAAATTGCCATTATATTAATCCTTTTTTGAATAATCATATTAATGTGTTTCCTCATTTCTTATTCTCCCAATTATCTCACTGATCTCCTGTTCACTGGTCAATTCGTGTGTGTGCCTTCTCATTATCATATGCCCTCTACCGTTGATTCTCCAGAACTGACCGCTTCGGATTCTTGTTATTCAAAAGTTTCAGATAAAAGTTGGAAGCTCTTCCTCCTGTACGATAGCAGACGCATAGAGTTCCTCAAAATTTGTCAGTTTTCTGCCATAATACTAGGATGCCCTGAATGTGGTCTGAAAATGGCCTGAGTATCCGGATTTTCTGTACATATTTGTTCCAGCTAATCCAGTACAATCTTCTGCGAATCACACATAAAATGATAGTAATCTGTCCAATTATCTCCAAACCGCATACACATTTCTTCAATATATTCCTTGGACAGAGAATCCCTATAATAAGGTGAAGCAAAAAAATCATCTTGCTTTCAACCGGAAGATTTTTGACCTGACAGCGAACCAATAATAAATCCTATTTTAGCCATAATTGCTCCCTGCTCTATTCTATACGTTCCCAAATAAAAGAATTTTCATTGGGTCTTGTGTAATTAGCATAAATATATTCCTTTAATTCATGACAAAAATCATTCCATCCCCAAATCTCTAAATCAGACTTCCAGATTACGACCGACGGCTGTTTCTCCCTTAGATCCTGCACTGTCCATTCTTCATACCAATCCATAAACCATGGTAGAATCCAGCCTGCCCGGTTAGCAGGATAACGCTTCCTAGCAATAAAGTAAACCGGAGAATAGCTATATGTGTCAATAAAAATCTCATCTCCTTCTTCCGTTTCCTCAATAATGCGTCGCTCCTCAGAGTTTACCACACTCTGTTCCTCTGTGATATTCTTGATAACTGCCTGCCAGTAAGGCTGCATCAACAGGCAACATACTACTACACAGCTAATCGTTTCCCAAACACTCCACACTGGTTTACAGATATGAAAACCTTCCACGACTATCAGCGTAATCAACATTCCCCAAAAAGCCAGTCCATGTGTATTCCCCACGCCCCGGCTTGCACCCGCACACATAAATAAGGTTATAAATCCCCAGTAAACTACCGGATCCTTCTCTTTGCCAATCTTTCTGATAACTATTGACAAATAGCTTCCCACCAGCAGAATAAAAAGAAAATGATATACCTGCATGCCTGAATTGCTTACAGTTAACAGGCTGTTGACAAAATCGTCAAACATGGAGGATACTCCCGTCAAAAAAGGAGCAATCAGATTTCCTCCAATATCCTGATAATTTGCATACACTTCCCGATTAAGCACATAGGCCTGCCTGTAGCATTGATATAATGCGTGATTTGCCGCAAAATATGCGATTCCGGCTATCGGAGGTAAAATACCACAAATCACTATTGGAACATATCTTTTCGCAAATCCTTTAAAATCCCACCTTGTATCTTTCCATCTTGAAATCTCTAATGTCAAAAATCCGATTCCCAGAATAAAGATGCTATATGCACTGATAAATGAGCTTGCAAAAGCCACCCATACTCCCACCGAAATAATAATTCCTCTGTCCCATCCGAGTTTTTTATCTTTTCTATACTGTAAAAATTCCAGCAATAAAAGAATCATGCAAACTTCCTGTATTACATCAGACATCAACATGGACGCGGTAAGTCCAATAAGAGCCTTAGAGCAAAGACTGACCAGAATCGGAAGACAAAACATCACCCGATCTCCATTATTCTTATGATACCTGACATAAATACCCGCCCAAACAATTCCCAATGTTATATAGAACAAAATTCTCATCTGCTCTACAGAAGAAGCGCCTAACAATGCATATACAGCACATAAATAATAAGCGAAAGGCGTATGCTGTGAAACATAGTCACGGTATATGACTCTACCTGAGGCAACAAGCATGCCTGCACTGATATTGTCATTTTCATCCATTAGTGTCAATCCCACTTTGGTATCAGCATAGGGAAGATATAGCAGAAATACGGCAACGCCCACTATCATTGCCTTCAGCACAGTATCTTCTTTCCACGCTTTCCCCATCTCCGTAAGATATATTCCCCGCAAAACACATAGCAAAACCATAAGGCCTAAAAAAAGTGTGATCTTCACCCAAAAAAAGTCAATATCCCCTCCCTGCAGCGTTAGACATAAGGTTCCCTCCCGTTCTTCTCTATCTACAGAAAGCCTGACTCCTTCCGCATATCTGCTTCCGACACTATCTGTAGAAAAAGCCAGCTTGTTGGCATCATTTATTTGCAATGGTTTAAAGTATATTGTATATATTTCACCCTTTTTAACTCGAATCGTTCTGTCAAAAACAATTCGGCGAAATTCCCCCTCTGATGGACCTATAAAATTGAATCTCTTTCTCACTATAGTCTTTCCGGATGAATTCTGGATCCTGACTTCCCACCGAGAGTTACTGTCTTTGCCATAATTACTTATATAAACTGTACATGCCTTCATCAATTCAAATGGCATCTTGAATGATTCCTGTATTACTGTCCCCGGAGTATTCACCTCAATAAAGTTTTCTTTATTTCCTGATAAGTCAGGGTTTTCAAGATAAGTAATCTTATGGGACGCTATGAATGCACTAATTACAATTAAAAATATTCCCACAATACTACTGACAATATATTTCTTCTTCATGTCGCCCCCTCAGTTACGTACAACATCTAATAATACGATACAGTACAAAACTATGACTATAAATATTCCAATAAAAATCGGACCAAATACAAACAAATATTCATTGACTGTCTTTTTCATTTTGTTTCTTTCGGCTTATATGCTCCAAACAAATTACGAAGCAGAATTATCATCAATTCGCTGTTTCCTTTAAGGAAACTGATTTTCGTCGGCGTTTTCCCTGTCTTAGGGTACGCCCTTGTCACCGGAATCTCACAGGCACTGTATCCAAGCTGTGTTGCCCTGACAGAAAGATACGCCAGCAGCTCGTATGTCATAAAAACATCTCTGAGGGGCTTTACTCTTTCATCTGACAAATACGTGGAGGAATATGCACGATAAGCGTTCGTCGTATCCGTAAACATCTGTCCCGCAGTCAGTGAAATAATCGGTGCATGGATCAGGCGGACAGAGACTAATCTGACAAACGGTGTATTGACAGCCCGCCCTCCTTTAACAAATCGGGAACCCTGTACGAAATCATACCCTTCTTCCAGTTTCTCTATAAACCGCGGAACATCCTCAATACTGTCCTTATTGTTTCCGTCAATCGTTATGATGCCCTTATATCCACGCTCCAACGCCCACCAGATCCCCATACGGAGTTGCGCGCCCTGCCTGCCGGTATCCTGCTTCACCAGCAATGTATTTACTTTCAATTTCCTCAGGTA
>CAYXKS010000003.1:7656-31493 GCA_964465725.1 uncultured Bacteroides sp.
CAGTCGTATCATATTCTTTCCGTCTGTAAATATGCTCTCTATATTCCCATCTCCGTCATGGATGTCCAACCCCAGGCGAATATACGAATCGTCTTCACCTCTGTCCACGAAAAGAATCTGCCGTCCACTGCTCCAGATCCCACTGGCATCTGCCAATGCATCCTGATTTTTCTTCGTGTTGGGAACCAACAGAACCGGCACCCCTTCTTCTGTTATAATATCACTGACCTCCACATAATGATAACCTACCATATACAAATTCACACCATATACATCCTGAATCTCCAACACTGTATCTCTCTCAGGACAACTTGTCAACGTAACTTCCCCATATCCGTCAACAACTGTAACCGGTATATATTCCCCACTCTCCGGTCTCAAATAATTCGTTTCAAAATAATCGTTCTCAATATATCGATGCCCTGTGTTTTTTACTTTTACCATCGTTTGAAACAACATCCTGGAATGCCTGGAATCTTTTCTCTTAAGACCATATGCAACATACACATCAGCAACTCCATCAACCGGCTCATCCAGCTGTACTACAAGCTTCTTCGCCGACTCGTTGATATCCACTACAGCTACCTGAAAATCCGCCGGATATGTATATTCATCTTCTCTCTCATTCCGCTCCCAGTACATCTCATAATGATTCGCATAAACAGGATGCCAGTTATGATATAATTCTCGATAAAAGAACCAGTTCGCTCTTTGGCACCAGTGTTCGTAGTCAGTGACACTGTCCCGGATCGTTGCCGCATAACGAAAATCATCCGTTTCAAAAGCCTCCAGATATTGACTGCGCTGTTCATCCCCCAGTACATGAATAATATAATCAATGCCGGAAGGCTGGTAAATCCCCTCCACCACCTCCTGGGCAGACGCATAGGTTGAAAAAATTTTATCTCCGTCCAGAAAACCGTGGGCATTTTCCAAATCTTCATAATAGGCAGTCATGTTCCCACCCATAGAAGCCATATATCTTCCAGACAGCTCCTCAAATATATTGGCTGTCAGTTGTTCCTTGGCCTCAGAACCAATCCACGCCAATCCTAACAAAATGACAGTTTTTTCAAATATATCCAAAAATTTCTCTTTTCGCCAGATCATTCCCGCCTGACAGATAATCTCATACAAACCGCTGAGGAAAAGCACAGTATAGGCAACCTCCGTCGCATCCCCTCCGCTTAACAGATGATATTCGTTAACAGCGCAGAAACCCGCCATATTGGCGAAAGCAGGTATCCCATATCGAAACACGGATTCCCGCGTTCCCCGATGCCTGAATATCTGATACAAATAAACGATACACAAAAGCGCCTGTATCAACATCAAAAAAGAAAAATCAACATCATATATATAGTAACACTTATTAGACAGATAATACCAACTCTGATATCCTCCTGTCCCGAATGTAGATGAAAACCATTCCCCAAAGTGCCCCAGAGTAAATATTTCTACCCATAATAAAGCAAAAATCAACGAAGAAAGCAACTCCATGCACATTCCTGCCACCGCCTGCAAAATCTTTCGCTTCTTTGCAAATATGACAATCAACGTAATAATGTGCAGGCATAACCAGCAGCTGATTCCATAATCATTGCTCCAGACGCCTGCCAATCCGCCGATTGCTCCAATTCCGGCCAGTGTAATGTATGTCTGCTTCCCAGCCAGCCCTTTCCATTTACCGCCTGCGAATCTCAGCAGCACGCTTCCCGTCCAAAGCAGGAAACAACTGATCGGAAGAATCAAACCTCTCACAAATCTTGCGGAATTCCCTGTCATCAATGCTCCATTCAACGCATCCAGCAAACCGTTACTTTCTGCAAAAGCGCTCCTGGAGTAAACCGGCTGCAAAAAGAGCAGAAGAAGCAGAAGAAGGTTCGTCACAGCTATCGTTTTATTCCTGCTCTGCGTAATGAATCTGCCCAGCATAATCGAAAGTAACGCCAGGCTAAAAATTGTCAAAAAGGAAAAGGCTGTCAGGCTGGCTTTATAATCACTTCCCAATACAGCAGTGGACAAAGTCCCTGCGTAAAGATGTCCCAAACCCAGATAATCTATAAAATCCCGATACGGCACCTGACCATCCAGGAATCTTCTCACCGGATTATAGTTCTGGAATGTTCCATTAATCGGGTAGAAGTCTGCGTACCTGCTTGAAGATAATGCATGCAAATAACATATCAGAATGAGAATCAATATCTGACACAATAGAACCCACTGATCCTTTTTTATCTTCTCCAAACTACATTTCAGATACTTTCTCGCATTTGCCGCTGCTTTCATTCCATAAATATCCCTTTCACATAGGCAAGCGCTCTTTCCACTTCCTCCAGATTCTCTCTCCTGCCCATCTCAACTGACACATATCCCTGATATCCTTCCTTTTCAAGAAGCGCTGCCAGTTCCTCATGCATCTTTCTTTCCTGAATCATTGCCAGGCCAGGTTCACTGATATGCACATGATTGATATATTTCACTTGTCCATCCAACTCCGATAACGATTCCTGATTCTGAATCATCGTTCCAACATCCAGATTCAGAAGAAACCCTTCTGAATCAACTTCCCTGACCAGCTTCAGGGCTGACGCTGTATCATTTATATAATTCGTGTGATAGACCGGCGGATTTGCCTCCATTCCCACAACAGTGTTACAGGACGCTGCATATTCCCCCACTTCCCTGAAAAAGGAGACGCCTTCCGCCGCATCCGCTCCCTCTGGAATATTGCGGTTCCTCGGGCATCCAAAGACCAGATTGTGGCAACCGACAGCAGCGGCAAAGTCGATAGACTGCTTTGTATAATCTGTCAGGATCTGCCTTTCCCGGCTGCTCCCGAACAGTTTCTCTTCCCGGCCAAACCAGATAGACTGCATAGAAGGGATTTCGAATCCATACTCCTGCATCATATTCCTGCTCCACTGTGCCGCATGTTCCTGATTCTGATACGGATTCTCAGAGAAAATCCTGGTCGGCGCAATTTCCAGTCCTGAATAGCCATACTGCCGCATCCATTGATATACTGCTGCATCCTGTTCGGCCGTCCATGCTATGTTCGATATTGCAAGTTTCATATTCTCTACCCTTTGCTTTGTACCCTTCTTCTGAAATACGTTTCCTGTTATATGTATTCATCAAATACGCCTTGGTTTCTCTTGTCTGAACCTGGCGGATTGCTGGCATCCAAATCCATATAAGCCACTATCCTGCAAAATTCATTCTTTATTAATAAATTCCTTAATTTCTCCCATAATTACTTCTTTGCTGCAGATGTATCTGTTTTCTCCGCCAAACCGTTCCGCATAGAGAGTCCGGTAATCATAGTCTGCCGGAGTCCCATTCAACTCATTTTCAAACTTATCCCCCGTCAGATAATAGTACAGTTCCCCGGCAGATACAGGTTCCGTCGCAGGATGCCAAAGCCGTATATCCCCGCTTAATGCGGTCTGGATATCTCTCCACAATCTTGCAAGAGGATAAAACTGATAGATGCTGCGGCTGTCCGTAAAATTTAACGCACTGAACTGTAGTGCCCTGAACTTCTCCTTCAGCGCTTCCTCCTCCCATCCTGTCAGCTGACGCACACGATAGAATCCGTTATCCAACTTATCATAATACGTCTTCAACTCCTCATCTTTCTGGGAAAATTCTTCAAATTTCGATTCCTTTAACATAAACGGGATTAAATGAATATAATCATAGATAAAGTTCTTCTTAATATTTCTCCCGAATAATCCAGGCAGACGTATAATCAACGCATCCGGATGCTGCTCCCTCACCAGACATTCCAATTGATAGCGATTATATCCGTAAGGATGCAGACCTTTTGTAATAATTTCAGAATTTTCATCCACGTTCTTAGGTACCTTAAATACATCGATCGTAGAAATGAGCACCAGCTTCTTCGGCTCTATTCTCTCAATATTCTTCTGAGCCTGGCGAATAAGTTCCATGTCCTTCTCCGGCGCATTGTTGGCCAGATATTTCTCCGCCCGAAGCCCTGCATAGACTAACAGATCCGGTCTTGTCCCATAAGCCTCCTCAATATTTTTCGAATTATATACCTGATCAAATTGTCCCTCCGCATACAGGTTACTGCCTACAAATCCTGTATATCCGACTAGTGCATTCATATTTTTCTCCATTCTTGATCAATATTTTAGTATACGGCTCCATCTATATATGCTGCATCACCACATGAAACATCTGATTTCCTATTTCATCAAAATCATTTTACGTTGTTCACACGATTCATCCTCATATCCCTTATCCTTCTTGACACCAATCCTTCCTACTAACAGATCGTTAAGTCAACTTCTCTATACTCTCGAAATTATACCGTTTCCGTTTAAATATCAACTCTATAATAAGCTGCAAATATTTAATGATCACAGTCAGAATACCAAACAAACCGAAAAATGCAACCGACAGAAACAAAATCGTCGTTGTCCATCCCTCTACCGGCGTACTGAACAAATAGGTGAACACAGTGTACCCTACCACAAAGATTGCAAGCAGCATCATCAAAACCGTCATGGTGATTGAGAACCGATATCCCACATCCGTAAACAGAATCAGCGTGTCTACCGCCAGACGCCTGCGGTATTTCTTCTCCTCCTTGTCCCAGTCCTCAGTCTTCCCGATAACCCGATAAATCATATTGTCCGTCTTCAGCCCGCAGTTCGCATAGACTGCTTTCCTGTACGGCACCGACTTGTTCATGCTGCTGATCCGGTTGATCACTCTGCGGCTCAGGATCCGGAAGCTCTCCGTACTCATATGATAAGAGAGATGTGAAAACTGATCAAATGTCCGATAGAAAAATCTGGACGTAAACTTTTGTTTCCGGTCCGGAGACGCACTAACGATATCAAATCCCTCCAACGCCCTTCTATACACCTGCATGATCTGTCCGGCCTCATAATCCATGACCGTAGAGTCAAACTCAAAAACGAAATCTCCTATACTGAGATCAACCCCCGCATTCATTGCCAGTTCCATTCCATGAAAATAACTCATATTCAACACCGAAATATTGGTACGACACGCTTCTTTACTTACCGTTTTAATCTGCTCCACGCTTGCATCCGCGGAACAGTCATTCACGCAGATGATCTCCGAATGTTCGAAATTCTCCTCCAGCACCCGTACCACCATTTGCAGAAATCCGGCGATTCTCTTTTCAACATTGTGCACATAGACCACTGCCGACACAAAATTCTTCTCTTTATTCATTATCAAGTACCTCATCCAAATCATATACCGTATTGATTTTACCAGACAGTATGCTAACAAAAGTCGGTTTCTTTGAAAGAGTCCGGATCACTGTGGGACGCGAATCATCAATCTCCGAACTCATTAAAATCGGTTTCATGGAGAAAAGTGACTCTCTGTACCCAAACTCATATTCGTCCCGAAGATATTTTCTTGCCAGGTTAGCCATGTAGGGAAAGGCCGTTTCCGGTTTCGCCATACAATCATTACAGTTGCCAAGCCTCTCCACCGAGCAATACCCCTGGCTGCGCTGCTGACATGGAAACGTCGGCCTCTCATCATAACTGGTCTCATGCGGTGTAAAAGTCACTGAAGTCAACGAATGCATCCCTGTCTTCCCGAATGGCATAATGGAGAAAAAAGGACCGTCCATAACCGTAAAGCCATAATGATCCAGCTTCTCACTCACATGGCACAGAATAATCTCACACAGTTCATACTTGATCTTAAATTTCTCATATCCGGCCATGTCTAAAATCTGGTTGGTCGATGCGTACGTTGCATTCAGCAGAAATCCCGTCTGATATTCCCCGCCGTTGTCCATACTCACTGTATAGTAATCCGCTTCTCTTGTTATCCCCGAAATCTTTACCCCATACTGAATAGTCACATTTCTATATCCAGACAACTCTTTCACAAAATAATCCCGCAGAATCATTGCATCATACGTATATTCTCTCGTCAGAAACGCGCCGTCGCACATTCCCGGCTTGAAAAACTGCTCCGCGTGCAGTTCCTGGCAGGGAATGCCCGCCGCATTACAGAAGTTCTTAAACTGTGTCCCGTCTGACCATGAATACTGGCTCGATGTGGCATATACTTTCTCAAATTCACGGTTGATACAGAAGTCGTAATCTTTATTAAACCGTTCAAAATATCCCGCTGATTTCATCGCAGTAGAAATAGATCTGGGATAATGATAGCCCTGATGCACCCTGGCCTGATTAATATAAGTCGCCCTCTTAAAAGGCGCCGGATCGCACTCCAAAACGAGTACACTTTGACCCTTTCTACCGCAGAACAATGCCGAATACAAACCGTACAACCCTGCACCGATTATGATTTTATCATAACTTTCCTTCATTGCTTACACATCCCTTTTATGATACCTCTTATGCACTGCCGCTATCCAGTCCATAAAGATTGCAGTATCCATAATTGCCACTAAATATAAAGAAGGATAAAAATACCGCAATTCGAATGACTGTGTATTCAAAATGAAAGCCCCATAATAGAAAACAGCAATTGCAAAGATCCAGAAATATAACTGGCGCCTACTGTCTCTTCTAATCCACGTCCAGATTACCATCAAAAGCGTAATCAAATAAACAAACCACGGATACCGCAAAACACTGATATGACGATGGAACCCCAGGTAACTGTTTACAAACATCTCTCTCGGTTTCCAGTCACGGAATCCAAGTTCATCCATTCTGTCATAAATATTATAACCGTATTCCCAGCAATTAACGGGCTCTCCTATCCCGGCCGTCTTCTTAACAAACTCCCATTTCGTCTGCAGGCAAGCCTTTGGTTCTTTCCTCCACAACTCAAAATATTTCCGGACTGCAGTACTGCCATTCCCTTCTTCTGAAAGTGTTATCATGTCAAACCGGCTGCATCCCAGAAAGCTGTTCACAGTGCTCACACTGCTTAGCGCAAGAGCCTCCTCTGTAGAACCGGCGCCTCCGATTTCATCCAGGAAATCCATATACTGCTCCTGTTTCCCGGGAGCCATATTTTGAATTGTCGTAAACATTTCCCATACGAATCCAGTCGAATAGCTTGACATTGTATCAATGTGAAAAACCGCGGGCAATAACATCGTTCCAGATAATCCTATCATAATAGCCGCAATTAGGCAAATCTTCCCAATACTCTTTCGCTTTACTACAAAAAAAACACACACAAATAAAGGCGGTATTATCGTAAATGCATTTGCCCGATAACCAAATGTAATAAAAGACGCCACGGCTGTCAGGATCCAATTCAATATGATATCGAATCTTGTCACGCACCTGTCTGCCGTTGATAAAAGCAAAATCAGCATTACAATACCCGTTACGCATCCTATTCCCGCCTCATAATATACGGATACCGCATAATATAACGGACATAGCGCAATCAAAATGTATTGTAATGCTGCATAATGTGTATTTAATCTCTTAACCAGAAGCAAAGAAACTAAAAAGAAAGCAAAAGCCTGCGTGAAAGTATATAATATGATATTGCCAGTAAACAGTCTGCTGATCGCAATAAAGAAAGAAGGGGTAATAGTCAGCCAACTTCTTGCTGTAATCATATTTCCCTGCCCTGTCAAAGTCTTTTTTATACAATCTATTACAGTGTATGTAAAATTTACCCGGCCGTAAGAATCTGCATACATGATGCCTGGTGAGGTTATTGCAGTACATATACCTGCCAAGACAAAGCCTATTATCATTAAATACCAGTTTTTTTTACACTTTTCTATATAATAACTGCTTTTCATGCTGCTTTTCCTATTTGTCTTTTTAATTTTCCAACTACGCATCCCATTCCAATTGACAAAGCAACAACTCCCAGGACTCTGAAAATAATAAGACAGTATCCTCCATAATTTAATGATACTATATTCCATCTGAAAAAACAAAACAGAACAAGATATTCCAACGGATCATGATATAAATAAATATCAAACAGATATTTAACTAATACTTTGTACACTTTGGTCTGCCCAACCTTCTTGAAACATCTGTCAGCTATATATGCCAATATACAAATTACAGAACCTCTGATTAAAACACAAGTCCACGCAGGTACTGAGCCAAGTTTTGAAAGCAGATAGTCCGATGCTATCACCACTCCTAATATGCCAAACCATACCTGGATTGAATACTTGTTCAGATATATTCTCTTCCTCTCAAATTCAAATCCCAGAACAAACCAAAAAAACATGCTTAGTCCGCTTGTAAGTCCCAGAATATCTTTCGATATCCAACAGCATGCATACTGTATTATCAGAGCCAGTAATAATATTATCTTCTGCAGACCGATTTTCTCTAATATTTTATAAATCGCCGCGAAGATAATCATATCCCAAAACAACGCCAAAAGGAACCACAGATGTCCGCTCTCAATACCTCTCCATAATCCTTTCGCTGCCTGTTTTAATCCTTGATAATTATAGAATCCGCTAATATACTTAATTGGGAGCATAAACAGATATCCGCCACATATATATGGAATAATTAACCGTTTAACCTTTTTAATGATAAAATGCTTATAGTCCCCCATTGGCTTCAATGCAAGTACTGCTCCCGACAAAAAGAAAAAAAGAGCCATGTGAAAGCTGTAAATCCATGAAACAATGTGCAAGCCCCACGTATAGTATGCGGTATTATAAATATCACGTGCACTTTGCAATGATAAATAATTGACGCCTCCATAAAGCGTTTCATTGTTCAAATAGAAACTATGTCCGATAACGACACACATGGTTGCCAGTAAACGCAGCCAATCATAAAAGGATACTCTTTCATTTTCCATTATTACTCTTTAACCCACCCATACTTTTCACTTTCTGAATACAGTTAAGCAATAAGTTCCCCCAGGCAAATATCGTTATACTTAATGATTTATATGTCATCCAATAATGTATATACGAATGGTTACCTACTCCAATATACCAGGCTATTGGGAAACAGCCTGTTATAAACAACATCACTATTTCACATTTTGAAACAACCAGACTGTCATTTTCCTTATAAGCCTTCCAACAAATCAGAAAAAAGACACAAATAAACAACGCAATATACAAAGAATTACATAGAACACCTATATTTCTGCCTACCACTTCTCCGATACCTATTTCTACATATGATCCACTTTCAGCACTTCCGTGGGACAATCTGTATAGCACCATCAAAATCGCATCCTTCAAGACATTTTCATCTGTAATCGCGGAACTTATCAACCATTTGCCCAGCCACATTGCAAGATATCCGCCGCACCAGCTTATTACGAAGCATACAGCATCCCGTATTTGTCTGAATCCATATTCCCTTTCATATTCATGATTCAAAATCATCCACATAATCAATGGAATACCCATTGTCGCCAGCGGATATGTCACAAGATCCACAAAGCTGGTCATGATACCTACAACCATAAAATACATAAAAAGGGAGTTCTTATCATTTAACCATTTAAAGTAATGAATAAGCAGAATCAATGATATTAAAATTACATAATACAGAATCGCCAGTCCCATGCTCATTGATGTTGAAAGCGGCATAATAACCATCAGCGCTGCAAAAAACGGAATAATATAGCGTCTTGTATACTCATTTTGAAACATTTTCATCAATAATAAAACTGTCAATGCCGTCTGCAAAATAAAATTGAACATCCGAATCTCTGCATAATTAAAAAGGAGGAGCAAAGGTTTTAAGAAAACTATCCATCCATGCCAATATCGGGCATATGAAACAGATTTTGCACCCAATTCTCCCCTTAGATATCGAACCCCTGAATCAAATATGGTCATCCCGTCATATTCGTACCTAAAACCCTTCATGGCCTTTTCCAACGCTGATTCTTCTCCATCATAAATAGCCATATCCAACATTGTCATGTCAGTATAAGTATCTAGATACGTAGATGTAAATCCAGGAACCAAAGTCGGTGAAACCCCTTCTTCCTCAAAAACAGCGAGTGAATCCTTTACATTTCGATGCATTGGCTCTATTGGCAACATATATACTGCTATTACAGATATTAATGCAACAACCCAACTCGAAATAATCACAAGAACACTTCTACTTATATATTTTTTCATCCCTGTACCTCCATGTTCTTCTGGACACAAACACCAGTGAAAAATGAGATACAAACATCATGGTACACGCATGTATACAAATTGTACAGCACATCTACGTCTATCGCAGCTTGCACACAAAATTGATGCACAGACTTTCTTTCCATATTTTTAACTACACTCCTTCGAATTGCATACCATTCTTCCAAGTTCTTTTTCCATCCACTTCCTCGACACCTTCACAAACCCACACTCATCATCCCGGTATCTGTCCCGAACCATCCGCGTATAAATCTTATTCACTTTCCTTAAGAAAGCATTCTCATACATCTTCCCGTTCATGTTAGATACCAGCCGGTTCTTCTCCAGTTCACCGTTGCGGAGATAATGCAGCTTGATCTCCCTGAAAGCAACATAGTAACCAACCATGTCGCTATATCTATGAGCCGTAATCTCATCAAAATTCTTAATCCAGGCGATATCCTCTTCATATTCACGGATCTGCCATCGGATAATATCCTTTCCGACATTGGAGGTATAAGAGATACTCCCCTTGTTATTCACTCTCTTTCTGGTCATATTCTTGGGAATATAAATCAAGTCTCCATGCAGCAGGAAATGTAGAAGTTTCGTCAGATCGCATGCCCAGTAATTCCAGAAAGCATCTGAAAAATCTTCCCCATACAAGCTGTCCGCCCTGCCAAAGATGCTGTTCTCCCGGAAACTCAGCTGATAAGTCAAAATCCTCGTAATGATTTCATCTCTGGACCAGATGCTCTTATATCCTTCCGGCGCCATACCGATCCTGCGGTCATTGAAAACATCATACAACTCCACATCACAGACACAGATGCTGCACTCCGGATGTTCTTCCATAGCATCATACTGGCTCTGAAGCTTATCGGGATCTGTCCAGTAATCATCCCCCTCACAGAACGCAATATACTTTGTCTTTGGAAGAAAACCCACCTCAATTAATCCGCCATTTGTCTCCCCGTTCTGATAAGTATTTTCGCTGGCACGGAAAGCAATCATCCGGCCGCTGTATTTCTGCTGATATGTCTGGATAACATCCCATGAATCATCATTGGAGGCATCATCGAACACAATCACCTTAAACTGAAAACTGCATTTCTGCATAAAAATACCATCCAGACAATTCGCAATATATTTTCCGTAATTATAGCAGGTTACCATAACCTGTACTTCAACATTCTGATAAGCCCGTTCTGATGTATCTCCCAAACATATAGATTCAAAAGGTTTCCTATTTTTCATTTCCCAGAACTTCCTCCCTTGTCTTCTCCATGACGCTCTGCTCCCCTACCTCGTAGAACCGGCTGCAGTGGCTGATCGTGTTAAGCCTGTGTGCTATGATAATCAGCGTCTTCTCACCTCTCAGCCTGTTGATCGCATCCATAACCGCGTTCTCGGTCTCACCGTCCAGAGCCGCTGTCGCTTCATCAAACACCATAATCTCAGGGTCATGATAGAGCGCTCTCGCAATTGCAACACGCTGTCGCTGTCCACCGGAAAACTTCACGCCTCTCTCGCCAATGATCGTGTCCAGTTTCTCCGGCAATGTTTCCACGAATTCTTTCAGCTGTGCCTTTTCCAATGCGTTCCATATTTTAGTATCATCCACAACTCCTGCCGCAATACCGAATGCCACATTATTTCGGATCGTATCATCAATCAGATACACTGATTGCGGCACATATCCTATGATCTTGCTCCATGCATAGGGAATTGCAAAAATATCCTTTCCATCCATGGAGACGGAACCTTTTTCCGGTTTCAATAATCCTAACAGTATGTCAGCCAGTGTAGTCTTTCCGGCTCCCGATTTACCAACCAGCGCGATACACTCTCCTTTTCGAATCGTAATCCCGGCATCTTTCAGAATATACTTATCTGTATTCGGATACTTCCAGTCAATCCCTCGCATCACAACCTCGTTGCAAAAATCCAGGACATGCTCTTTGTCATCAATCGTAGACTGCATTTCGGCCAGCATTCTCTCCTGTTCCCTGGCCGCTTCTATATTATTGCAGATACCGCTCAAAGCCGGACGAAGATACATAATCTGTGTCATTCGGGTAGTCATCGTGGAAAGAGACGGCATAATTCTCATAGCGCCCACTGCAAAGGCCGCAAGGTTTGTAATCAATGCAGTCGTCATACTTCCTGCCCCCACCTGTATGCATACAATCCCAACAATGCCGCAGACAAATACTGCTTCCACGATTCTCTCCGGTGATACGGAAATGCTGTTGTATACGGTATCTGCCTCCTTTTTCTTCGAAGTCACTCCTGTATAGCTGTCCAGAAAATAATCTTCCCGTTTCATAATAGAGATTTCTTTAATGCCATTTACTGCCTGATATGCATATTTATAGGCCTCCGTAGCATACAGAATCTTCAACTTACCCAGTTCCCTGATCTTTTTCTTAATCACAAACACGATCAGCACGAAAATCACTACTGCCAGCGCAACGATCCCCAACGCCATAACCGGTTCCTGCATCACCAGAAAAACACCGATCCCGACCATCATGAATCCGATGGAAAAGATCTTAAACAAAGCCGTCATCATATCATTGATGCTGTTAATATCATCATTCAGCCCCCTGATCATCTCAGCGCTGTTTGTTCCCAGGAAATAAATATAAGGACGTTTCATATAGCTGTGAAGCATCAACTTGGAGAGTTCATATGCAAAATTCGCTTTAAACTTATTCTCCATATAAGAAATGAACATCATAAACAAATTCTTAAACACATAAAATACACAAATCAACAAACCCAGGCTTATAATTAATCCTGCGTCTGAATCTATCTGAAACATATCTGCGAATACCACGATATAATGGTTGTTCCACAACTGGGAAGTATCGATCACCGCGTAAATGAACGGTAATACCGCAGCCACTCCCAACGTTTCAAAGGCTGCTCCAATCACTACAAGAATGAAAACACCAATAGCCTGCCTGCACTGCTTCGGCGTGAGCAGGCTCAGAAGCTGCCTGATCGTCGTTATGAACGTTCCGATATCATGTAACAAACTTTTCATCTATAAACTCCTCAACACAAGCAGCATAGAACAACTTTCCCTATCCTGCCGTCTCTGCGCCCGTTACAACCAATGCGGTGAAACCACAGACTCAGCTGAAACACTACTTTTGTGTTTCGTATACAGCATATGGTATCAAAACCGCATAATTTCTGCCGTTTTCATCGGTAGCTTTCCAATCACAAACATACGGTTCTCCATGATAATATATATACTCATCCAAAACAAATTCACCCGGTATCTCCTCAATAATGCACTCCGGCATAAATTCCGTATCTTCCAGTTTCGCCGCCTCGAAGTAAACCGGATTTACCCCCACATGCTCCAGACGTTCCAGATTCTCTATCCCCTGCCAGAGCGTATACTCATAGGTAACAACTCCAATCATGCCTACGTTCCTATATCCTTTCTCATTAATATAGTCCAGCATCAGCTGATAATATAATTCCGTACCGCTGTCATGAATAAAATATTGATGAAGCCTGCCTCCCTGAAATCCAAAAACAGTATAAGGAATTTCATAGCTTAACGCATTCACCGCCCCTAAGCTGCATACAGCTGTCATGCCAGCCGCAAGATTTATTTTTGTTCTTACACTGACTGAAATATTCTCCAGAACCACTGCAAATGCGGGGCAAAAAACCGCCATGACTCCGATCAGATACCTCTGCCTGTACCAGGTATATCCCATGAGTCCCGCCTGAACCACTAATGCTACGGTAGCAAAAAGCAAATACAAAAACTGTTCTCTCCCGACCTTGCTGAGTCTGACAATAACACAGATCCATGCCGCAAGCAAGAAGTACATGATTGCCGGACTCGGTTCACTCGTTTCTCCGATATCTTCTCCCAGCATAACGCGGAAATAACGGTACCCGCCTGTATAATTAAGCACAGATTCACATTTTTCCACAAACCGCACAAGTAATTTGTTCATTTTGGGAAAACACCGGCTGGTGGCATTCGCCGCAAGATTTCTGATCGCCACAATTATAAACTCTTTCGGATCCAGGATACTCGCTGCCACTCTGTCGGCTTCCGTATCATTATCAACCCGCTGATCCTCCGTTGCCTCTGTCCCTGCATCAGCATACTCTTTAACTGCTGAACTGCTATCCACTGATACGAGGTTCTCCTTGCTTTGCGCAGCAGCCGCCTCACTACCCTGCCTTGCGCTACCTGCCACCGGAATAATAGACAGATCCGCCCCATCAGAATCCTCTGCCACCGCCTTAGATGCCTCTGTCTGTTCTGTATCACCTGCTTCCTCGGTATACAGCAGGCTCGGCATACGGTTATACTGATAAGTCCTCAACGCATCCGGCAGGAAAAGAACAGCCGCCGTCACCGCCCCAATCAGCACATACTGCAGTAATACTCTGATCTTGTCCCTTCTGACCAGACGTACCAGGCACATCCACACGAAGAAAATGACCATGGCAAAACATACTGTCGGTTTCGAGAGATACCCAAATAACACGCTGGCAGACAAACACACAGCAGACAAAACTCCTTCTCTGCTCACAGAAAGCCTGTCTGCCTGAATATAATCCAACAGAAAATAAAGAAAAATCAGAAGATAAACACCCGCAACAACATCCGTCTGTGCCGTGAACACCTCAATGATTACCATCGGTGTCAGAAGAAAAATCCAAGCTGACAGAAATGCAAATTTCCGGGAAGCCCCTATTTTTCTGCTGATACCGTACAGGCAGCATCCTGAGCACACATATGCCCCCACCTGGACAAGATTAATCAGCCGGTCCGGTCCCTTCAGCAGATAAATCTGTGCAATCATATATTCCGTCAGTTTCGTATACTGTATTTCCGCCGGTGTCACCGTTGCAAAATATCCCACCCTGCCATTCTGTATCCAATGCATGATCTTAGGCAGCCTGTGATACAGATTATCGATCAGGTTCTGTCCCCTTAGAAGGGCAAGCATGCCAATCATAAAACAAAATAGACCCAGACAGATCAGATTACCTTTATGTTCATTCCAAAAATTGCAGACTTTCGTCTCCGATCTGCAGTATCCCACGATCTGGCCGACAATCTTTTTCTTAATAAGGTACACCACAATCAATATGCACAGCAGGCTCCAGGCAATTATCACTGCTGCTGTGCCTAATACAGCGACTACACTGGATAACTCCATAATTATCCATGTATATAGCGTAATAAAGAGCCACGATACTGCTGCAGATTCTACTATATTTCTTTTCTTGTCAAAATAAACGAGAAAAAACAGACAATAGGATATGACAGGTAAGATAAACATTATATTGCACTCCTCAGGCTCTCGTAATATTTTTTCATTCCCATTTCCAGACTAAGGCACTTATAATTGCCAATAACCGAGCAAATTTTCGATATATCCAGTACATTTCTTGCCACGTCAATCTCTCTTTTCCCAAGATGAACGACATCTGCCTTTCTGCCAGTTATATACTCCGCCATGTGCAATACTTCAAGAATGCTGCTGCCTTCCCCCGTGCCTATATTAAAAAGGACTTCTTTGCTTCCCGTTCCGCATTTGTCCAGACACAGCCGCATCATCTCCACCGCATCCCCAATATAGATATAATCTCTTACAGACTCTCCCATCCCATACAGATAAATTTTCTCTCCATTCATAATGTTCTGCAGGAAAGCAGTCACCGCGCCGACTCCGGAAGCTTTCCGCTGCCCCTCTCCATATGGATTAGACAACCGGAAAATAATATTATCCATCCCATACAACTGATTGTACATAAGCAATATTTTCTCCTGCGTCAGTTTCATAATACCATAGTGATTGATCGGATATGTCAGCATATTCTCGCTTAACTTCTCAACATCCTGATTTCCGTATACCGTTCCCCCGGAAGAAATAAAGACAAGCCTGTTCACACCGCAACGTTTCATCTGTTCCAGAAGTCCTATCATTTTAATGATATCTTTATCATAGCATATTTCAGGGTTTGCCATGGAACTGTCTGGATTCACGCTGCTGATCAGCAAAACCACCATGTCCTGCTGTCTTAATAGTTCATCCTCCATTTGCTGTTTAAAATAGTTCAATTTAATATAATTCAGATCCTGTACCTGCCGGGGCAGCTTATCTGCCTCAATACAGTCGCAGACCATAACATCATATCCTGCACCGGCAAGACACAAACTTAAATTCGTTCCTACAAATCCGGCTCCGCCAATCAATAAACATCTCTTCATCGTATAACCGCTTCCCTTCTGGAAGAGTCCCGCAATCAAACATGCCGGCCTCTCATTATTCTTGTGCAGTATGCAAAAAATATGTATTCGTATACGCATATCCGCCCAAATACTCAGATTCCTCAATATCCGGGCAAAGACCCATCACTCTTTCCAACAACTTGTCATCATCTCTCGTTGTCATTACAATCAGCTGATACCGGGAAGAAAGATCCGACTCGTCCAACATATCTAGATCAGCCGCAGTAAAAAAGGTGACGCTGTGATATCTGGATGCCTCATAATAAGCCGGAAGTATCTCCCATATTTTCTCGTATACGCAAATACAGTCCACTCCTTCGTATGCCGACGCTATATTCAACAATTTCCCTGTCGATTTGTACAGATATTCCCAGTCCGCGTTTTTCCAGCTATTAACGATCATAATCGCCATAATGACTGCCAATGCCCGGATATAGAATCTCTGTGCCACATTCTTTTTCATCCACTTGCCCAACGCTCCCAGTACTATCACATATAATACCGCATAAATCGGATGCATATATCTGTCTGACAGAAAGACGGCAACTCTGGAAATAAGTATAAAATACAGGACGCACGGAACAACAGCACACAAATAACGCATCACCGTAATCTCCCGTCCTTCCTCCGGCGTCCTGTCCTCCCTCCGTCTGCCGCATACAAACAATACAATAAGCGCCACCAGAGAAATATATATGGCTGCTCCACCAAATAACTGCTCATCCAGAATACCAAAATAAATTTTCAGCCGCATCAGCCAGGTCACAAAAGAGTTTCCGACCAAATTGCCAACCGACTCTTCCCCTCTTCCGCTGGAAAATATATGCTGAATCATAGCCGGAAATGCCGCAACAGAAACAAGTCCCGCAGTTACCTGCGCCATACAGAAAAATCCGGTTTCTTTGACACGCTTCTTATACAGTAACCAGCATCCATATGTCACGCTGATAAATACCGCATATACAATGCAGTAATAATGCGTTAATGCCCCTCCAATCGTACAGAATATAAGCCAAAGATAAAACTTTACATTGTGCTCCTCACCCACCTGCCTGATGATGAAATACGTCAAAGCCGTTACCCAGAACATAGCACAGATATACATCCGCAGAAAGGATACGGCCGACAGTATGCCCGCCGAACATACAAATGTGACAGATATAATCCTTTGCACCAATTCGTCATCCACCAGAAGCAACGCTGTCTTTCGAAGAAAAAACAGAACTCCCAGAGCAAATACAATATTGATCACAGCCGCAAACCAAATACTGAAAATCCCCGGGAAAATCGAACATATCGTATGCAGAAACACATAGGACAGAGGCGGATGCACATCCATTGCCTGATTTGACCACACATTTCCATAATCAAACCGGTGCTCCGGATCCACCGCCATATATTCCACCCACGGAGTGCCTGACGGATAATATGTCTTTCCGTCCTCAATCACGATAGATGTTCCACCTACATTATTGGCCATACCATAATTACCCAGTTCATCTACATATAAATTGTCTTTATTTTTGATCGTCAGAACCATTAAAACAATAAACAGCAAATAGATCAGCAAATCGCAGATTTTTCCTCTGCCCATCTTCTGCACAATTAACATAACTCTGCATCCCTTCTTTATTCAGCCGCAAGAGTGCATCCTGTTACCCGAAAATCTCCTCCTTGCTTCTCCTGACTGCTTTTCCGTCCCTGATCTCATAAATCTCATCGCAATTACGGATCGTCGTCAGCCGATGTGCAACAATGATCAGTGTCTTGATCCCCTGCAGGGCGTCTATCGACTCCATAACAGCCGTCTCCGTCTCATTGTCAAGCGCTGCCGTCGCCTCATCCAACACCAGAATGTCCGGCTCTCCGTATAACGCTCTGGCAATCGCCACACGCTGTCTCTGTCCGCCTGAGAATTGAATTCCCCACTCTCCGACTACAGTATCCAGTTGATCCGACAATCCTTCCACAAAAGGCTTTAGCTGTGCCATCTCCAAAGCCTTCCATACCCTGCTGTCATCAATCTGATCGTCCTCAATACCAAATGCAATGTTTCTCCGTATGGATGCATCCGTCAGGTAGACAGACTGCGGCACATATCCGACAATTTTGTTCCATTGTCCCTTCAGCATTCTGATATTATAGCCATCCATCAGTATTTCTCCCTGATTTGGTTCAAGCAGGTTAAGTATAATATCTGCCAAAGTCGTCTTGCCTGCCCCGGAGGCTCCAATAAGCGCTATGGAGGCCCCTTTCCTGATCCTCATATTCAGATCCTGCAATACTGCCTCATCGCGTCCAGGATATTGAAATGTGACATGTGACAATACCAACTCCTGTGAAAACTGAATGCAGTTGAGTTCTCCTTTCTCAATCTTCTCCTCTGCATCCTCCAGCCTTTCCAATTTTCTGACCATTTCCATCGTTTCATAAGACGCCGATAACGACGGGGCGTTATACACAATAGAGTTAACGCAACTCAGCACACTTCCCAGCGAAGGCAGAATCCGAAATGCGGCAATTGCAATCACCGACAATTGACTCAGCATGTCGGCTATGTCCGCCTCACGCATAACACGCACAGCCACCAGCAGCATCAGGCCTGTCACACATACTGCTTCGATGATATAAGACGGTGCATTTGCACCTATTGCATTGCGGATAGTCGCCTTATTACTTCCCGCCAGACATTTTTGATACTGATTTACAAAATACTCCTGCCTGTTAGTGACCAGCACCTCCTTGCTCCCCTGAATCGCCTCCAGAGATGCCTGATATGCCCTTGTATTATATACTCTGACCAGCTTTCCATATTTAGTCATTGATTTCCGGAATAACATCTGCGATAAAGTAAAGCAAAAAATGATTAACACCATCAAAACAATCGACATGGAGGGAGTCACAACAACTATTAATATTGCAGTTCCCAAAATCGTAAATGCCTTACTGAACAAAATAAATGTATAATTGATAATATTGTATACGCTCGAAACGTCTTCACCCAATCCGTTTAACAATCGCGCACTGCTGTTTTCAGAGAAAAAGCTGTACCCCTGCTTCATATACGCGTTCAAGATCTGTATCGATAACTCCCTGTGCACCTTGCAGGCATATTTGTTGGAAACCCATGTATACAAAAGGCCAAATAAATTTTTGAAAATATAGATAGCCGCAATAGCAATGCACACCCAGAATATGACTTCCCGGTAGTCACGCAATCCCAGTAACCGTACAACTGGCTTGACATATTTATTCTCCATCAATTGCTGTGGATTCAAAAAGGCCTGCAGCAACGGAAAAATAATGGATACGCCAAATGTCTCAAGAAGCGCAAAGATAATCGACATGATAAAAACCATTAACCCATATTTCTTCTGGTTACCGGTCATTATGAAATTCAGTTTTCTGACGGCATCAACCACCTTTTGCAATTCTTTACTCACTTCTATCTCCCTGCAGTTTTTCTTTATCTCACTGCTTTCTTTCCAGTAACCGCTTCCAGTTCTTGTTCAAACCAGTCTACTTTATCCACTATTCTGCATTTTCTCTCCAACATGTATTTCCGAAGCCTGTTGCCGCGGATATAAATCTCTTCCCTGTTATAATACAAACGTTCTATGGCTTCTCTAAGCCGATTCTCCCCATCGATCAGCAATATACCGTCCTTCAGGCTGACATCCCCGACATTGGTACTAATCACTGCCATTCCTGTCGCTGCCGCTTCACAATGGACGATCGGGCAGTTTTCCGATCTGCTGGTACATACAAACACATCCGATTCCCGATATAGTTCGTAGATCTGCTCTCTCTCCAAGTGGACATTGAAGATCACTTTCTTATTGCTCTGTTCCGGAAGCCACTGTCTTACATGCTCACGCAGCATAACCAGATAGTCATTTTCTTCAAATCCGGCAAACTGCAGCACTGCATTTTCGATATTGGCCTCACAGAAGGCTTTGAGCAGCATATCCTGATTCTTATTATCATTGTAGTTTGCCACATACAGATATTGTATCCCCGGCCGCCGGAAAAATGCCTGTGAATGCCGCATATCCTCAGACACAAAAGCATCTTCCACTGCATTTTCAAGAACTTTCCCGTTGGTAAGCCCTTTCTCCTTTGCATACAGATAAGAATTGTTCAGTTCTGAAAGGTAGATGGCAAGGTCAAATTTCTCAAGATAACGGTATAATCTCTGATAATATCTCTTCATCAGCCATTCTTCATATACTCCCAGAACATTCCGGTGTTTTAGCTTATCCATCATCCGGTACTTCTGCCTGAGACTGGAATACCCGTGCGAGTAGAACACTTTGGCACATTGTATCCGATCCAGATACGGCAGCAGCCAGTCCAATGTCCATGTCTGTGCGCAGATTACGATCAGAACATCCGGCCGAAAACTGCATATCCGCTCATAATACTTCTTCTGTGTGCTTCTGGAATCACGTCCTTTCAGCCGCAGAGGCCATCTGACATAAATCCGCGTCCTCTCTATCGAAACACCACCGTGGCTCTCCTTCTCCGGCAATACCTGCAGTCCGCCGTTTCCCGTACTGGTATATGCCAGAACCTCATGCCCTCTCGCAGCCAATCCCTCCGCCAGATACTTTGTTATCTGTGTGACTCCGTCCTGTGACGGCCAGTAACAGGGAACGGCAAACATAATTTTCATAACCCTGATTCCTCTCTATCCGCTAAATCCCTGTTCCATATACCTGTGCAACAGCGCTTTCCCACTGACCACGCTGCTTCAGGAGCCATGTAATGATATCTCTGACCGCACCATGGCCTGCCTGCACACTGGATACATAATCACAGATCATCCTGACTTCCTCGCAGGCATCCGCCGGGCATCCTGCAAATCCAGCCCTCTTCATGCCTTCCAGATCATTGAGATCATCGCCAAGGTAACCAATCTGCTCATATTCAATTCCTTCTGTGCGCATAAACTCCTCCAGATAAGAAAGCTTATCCTTTATATTCTGCACAAGAAAATCCACCTTCATCTCCTGCATCCTTCTGGTCGTAGCCGCACACTCCCGTCCTGTAAGGACCATGGTCTTCATTCCCGCCTGTCTGGCCGTGAAGAAACCGGCAGCATCCTTGGTACAAAATTTCTTCAGTTCATTTCCGTTCTCGTCATAATAGATTCCCGCATCCGTCATTGTGCCGTCAACATCAATGATAAGATATCCAATTTTCTGATATTTTTCTTTCCTCTGCATTTGTTTTATTCCTGTTCGTCATACACGGAATCCGTCAGGAACACAATCTTCATCTGTTTCCTGATATCCGCCACATATCTTCTATTCCGCCTGTTTACTTCCTGTCCCTTGGTATACTGATTCACCAAATAGGAGGTAATATAGTTATCGCCCTCCGGCCGGTAACCGTCGAACCCCGCCACATGGACTTCCTTGATCTCAAGTTTCAGAAGAAGTTTCAGCAGCATAATGACGCTGTTATCACAGTTCCCTTTCTCATCGAAGCAAAGATTGGAATAGTTGAGTACCATCTTCTCATTACATACATCCAACAGATTCGAAGTGACTAGTACGCCCCTGCTACCTTTCCTATTATCCAGTGCCTCATATCTGGTCGCATTCGAACAGAAGACATAATCTGTCCGATAATCTTCCGGTACAAAATTAGCTGAAAAGATGATCGGAGCCTCCTCATCAATATATTTCTTCAGTTGTTCCTTCCGGCTGATCAGACTATGGCCCGGTGCCAGAATCAAAATCGGCTGATTCTGCAGTTCCTTACGTAGTTTAGAAAGCAGCTCCCTGTCATCCACCTCATGGTTCTGGAATTTCTGATATAGTTCCTCCGCATAGGCCTCATCATAGGCGTTTTTCTTATGATCCTCGATGCTGGCAAGTATCTGGTTGATCTGCTTTGCACGCAGACGCCCCTTATTCAACAGAAACTCGGCGTAATTCCTATGCAGATTAAACTTGGCGGAAAGCGCATATGCCGTATTATACCCCCAGGGTTCTATCTGCTTGAGCCGGGCGATATGGTCGTCGATTCCGTCCAGAACAGGATTAACGTCATAGATACTCTCTTGTGTCTTGTTCATATAGTCCATGATCAGTTCCAGGCACAGATTGCCTGGAACTCTTCCCATTCCCAGCATCGATCCATCAATCACACTTCCCCTTCCGCTCGCCTTCATAGCAATAAAATCCTGTGCCAGCGAATAAGAAAGCGCAAGGTTCTCATGAAGGTGCAGGCCAATGATGATCGAAGGATCCAGATTATGCTCAATCAGGGAATATATTCTCTGCAGATCCGCCCGCATCATGGAACCGAAAGTATCCACAACAGAGAAAGCATAAGGCTGAAGTTCATTCACTTTCTTAAGCAGATCCAGAATCTGTCCGTCGGAGTACCCCATGATGTTAATCGGATTGCAGAATACCTTATATCCCTTCTCTTTTACCTTACGGATAAACTCAAGTCCCTCATCGATATCATAATCATGAAAGGTTACTCTGAGCGCATCTATCGTACTCCCGTCATAAGGCTCCAGCCTGTTCACGTCATACTTATTGTGGAGCGCCATAGCCGTAAACATGGTATTTCCACGTTTCGCAGGAAGAATCGGCCTGATCTCTTCGCAGTTATTGAACAAACTTCTGTTCCTGTCATATTCACAGTTTCGCAGGAAGCCCACTTCCACATAATCTACTTGGGAGGCCACCAGCTTACGGAGAATGCTTTTGATCGTCTGATACCCAAAATTCCAGTCATTGATATAACCGCCGTCTCTTAAGGTACAATCCAATAATTTAATATTTGACATATTTACCTCTGTGCACTATTTAGTCGGATTCGGATCTTTCATGGCGTACATCGCTTTAGCCATCTCATAATCATAGACATCATCGATATCCGCTGCCTCTCTCTTATTGATCATAAGCCTGTACGCATTAGGTCCATAATTATAATGCCACTCCTTCAACTTAACTCTGGGAGCCAGATTGATACCATTTGTAAAATGATACAACATCGGAAGCTGCTCCGAATTCTTATGTGCAAGTCCCATACTGAAATTAAGCGGACCCTTCTCATCTAACAGATAAGTCTGATAAGGGCAGCATGTGATCAGGGAATCATAACCTTCCTCCAGTTTCTCGAAATAAGTCCTGATTGCCTTCTCATAGAGGTAGGGTTCCACAAGCGGTGAAGTTGCACACGCCCACATAATATGTTCATTAGGCATTTCATCGCTGATATACTCTAAGAACATACCGAAAGGCACCGATTCATCTGCATACTGTGTCGGCCGCTTGATTGCCGTTACGCCTTCATCCCTGCCCATCTGCAGCATCTCATCGGAATCAGAGGATACGATAATGTCCGTGATTCCTTCCACCTGTTTTAACTGCCTGATCTTGTGGATCAACAGGTTGGAATCCGCAAAAGGAAGTATGTTCTTGTTCGGCA
>CAYXKS010000003.1:31593-39502 GCA_964465725.1 uncultured Bacteroides sp.
CCAGGTAGGATTATATTGGTATTCCGCGTTATTGTAACCGGTCATCACATTAATCATTTTCAGTGTTTCCTCCGATACCTGACCGCCGGAATAATATACCCCCAGAATATCCTGACTCAGCCCAATATACATTCCGTATTTTCCCATGTCTTCCACTTCAAAATAAGAATACACAGGATATTTGATCAACAAGACCAACAAGATCGTGGCAATCAATGTACACCATATTTTTACATACTTTCTCAGCACAGCAGCCAAAGTGACAATTATTACGGCAAACGCTGCAACTCCATTTTTCTTATAGAAAAATATTCCTGTCAATGCAGTTGCAAGTTCAGCATAAATATACCATTTTGATTTATACTCTTCGATGTCCACTGACAGCTTTAGGAGAATGATAAGCACCCATAGAAGAGAAAGTGCGTACGGAATATCTTTCCAGATCGTATTCAGATGCATAAAATTAGCCGAATTGATGCCGGAAAGGAAAGCAACAAGTACAATTACTGAATCTTTCAATCCTTTTTTTCTAAGGTATAGAAGAAATTCCAGCATCACATATACCCAGAAAAAATACTGAACTAATATCACTGCATAAGTTGAATCCCAAATTCTCAGAATCAGACTCAATATCATACAATAAAAGGCCGGATGCCAATCCCTCATTCCATGCAGATGATGCGCATTATAAACCATACTCACCATAGTGTCACGACTCGAAATCCCCGGATTGTTGGCTGCAAGATTATAAATCGCCGGAAGAAGCAGTAAGGCTGTCAACACTACCATCAACCTGAACGGACACTTCTTCTCCACACCATGTCCCACGAAAGACCGTCCAAAGCAATCCATCCAATACAGAAACGACCATACCACCGGTATAAACCACGCGACAGCCACCGCAAAGACAAAAAGTCCTGCACCTGTCACTTTAAGCGTCAAAGGATAAATGAAAATCCTCTGGCCTGCTAAGGCAAATGCAGCATATAGATACGTGGCAGATAAAATTATCTTTTTATATACTTTGTCGGTTTTGTGATGTATATATTCCTTCTTATCCTCTATCTTCAATGCCGCACACAAGGATATTCCATAAAAAATTATCCTGGTAGGTCCCTGAAAACCAATGCCGCTGCAATTCAAAATAACCAGACAAAGCAGGATTTCCAGAACAGCCGCAACCAGATCGGGCCTGATTTCCGGCAAATATCCACAGAGCTCCTTTGCCTTTGTTCTGATGGCCTCCAGATAGATAATCGCCGCCGTACAGGCCGCAAAGAAAAGAATCCATAGGGAAGAACTGACCATTCTATCCATTCTTCCGGGGAATTTCAGATAACCGTATCTTATGGCCGCCTGCTCTCCGCTCTCCTTACCATTAAAAGTGCTCCGCACGGCCTCAGGTGTCTTCTTTTCTCCATCTACAGCCAGAAGCATCGGTATCTGTGTGCAATCCTCCGATGCACTCAGTGAAACCGTATACTCTTTGTCCCGATCAAGCGGG
The DNA here is from genome assembly GCA_964465725.1 of uncultured Bacteroides sp. Lineage (GTDB taxonomy): Bacteria > Bacillota > Clostridia > Lachnospirales > Lachnospiraceae > UBA3282. The sequence continues at coordinate 33,098 of CAYXKS010000003.1, forward strand.
GCATTCACATAAATCTTCTTCCATTCAAGATTGTTCACATTGACAAGCGAGACGCCCGTCTGATAGATCAGATCGTCACCCTGAAGAATTTTCATCGTGACCGTCCCTGCCCCGTCCTCCGCTATCTGGTCAAAAACCAGCTCAACACTGTTCAGTCTGCCCTTTGGACTTTGAAACGTCTGCTCTATATCCAGGCAGGGAATGGCATGTGCTTCTGTCAGGTCGATGTCAGCCGAGACATAATACTCCCGGTCGATATCGCCTGCCATAATGTAGCCGATTCTGATCAGAACGATAACCGCCAGAACAGCGATGGCCGCCTTCTTCCATTTATCTGCGTTCTTCATACAAACCATGTCCCCTTATTTCCGCTTTCTTCCCTGAATCCACATCAATGCCTGCCGGATACCGATACTCCCTGCCAGGCCGCAGATAAATATCAGGACAATCCCAATGTTTTCCGATAATTCGTGTCCCGACGCCGTACAAAAGACATTCAGAAGAATAAAAATCATCAGTAGAGCACACAACAGGATATTCCTGTAACTGATATTTTTCATGAGATCCGTTTTTTCTTGTTTTACTTTATCGTACAGCCGCCACTGTTCCTCAAAATACTCCTTATAATACGGACTTTCCTGCGCGTAATCCCACCAAACCGCATACCCTGGCATAATGCTGACTGGATTCCATGGTTTACTGTAATCTCTGTAAGAAGAAAAATGCAGAATTTTGGCAGTCTTCATGCATTCCACAATATAATCGTAGCCCAGCTCCTCCGCATATCGCTCATTCTCGTCAATGCAGGAAATCCTCCCCGGAACATACTTAATCTTATCCTTAAACAGTAATCCGAATGTAAACTCCATCTGCGAATATCCTGCCTCGGCTTTGACCACGCCGTCTGTGTTCAGAATATCCATAAGCGTAAAATCTTCTCTGATCTTCTGTACATTATACATCGACAACACAAACGTCAATGTATCACCGCCGATCTTTTCCATAAAATTTCTATGATTAGCCGGCTTATGTTCCGGCCCGGGACAAATCACATAGGCATCCTCAAAATCCATATCGTAAATCTCAGATAAATCATCCACCACTACGGTATCTGACTCAATTACCATAATTCTGTCTACTTCTTTCGGCAATAACTCGTGAAAGAGCCAATAACTTGACATGGTACCGATCGGCCAATGATCTTTCTGATCAATATGAATATATTTCCTTGCCACTTCTTCGTCAAACGGCAGTATATGAATCTGGTGCCCATATTCTTTGGCCAGTTCTGTTTCATATGGCATATTGTTCAACGTCAGGTCCTCTGACACCACATACAAATGCACCTCACGTTCCTTGTTATTTATAAAAAGCGATTTTATTGCCACATAAGCATACTTCAGGTTCTGATGTCCGGTAGTGATATAGATATTCATCGGTCTGCGCATATCAGGCTCCTCCATTCTTCTATCCTCTACCATGTCATTCACCAAGAGCTTTCCCGATTCGCCCCATTATATCTTTGATCTCCTGCTTACTGGTGAGTTCATGGCTGTGTTCCATCTCAATCCGGTATGCCTGATTTCTGATCTCTCTCTGTCTCTCCAGAAACCCGATCTTGAATTTATCCATCGAAAGTAATTTCAGATACATATTGTATAGAGGATCGCACTGTGTGAACATTCTGACCAATTTACCTGCTCCTGTGCTAACCGACATACACTGTTTTAGCCGCTCAGGACTTAACTTATAATAATCATTTGCCAACACTTCCTCCGCCATATCAGCAAACTTGCGGTAGCTTGGTTCCTTCCAATCCACTAAATAAATCTCTTCAATGCTCTCAACCGGAGTCGGAAATTCTTCCTTGTCAGCATACACTGACCTTTGGAATCCTTCAAAATCCGTTATCTTTGCAGAATCATGAATCAATTTCAATTCAAACCCTTCCATAACAGGCAACGGAAATAACAGCTGACACATTTTCTTTGCAAAAAAGGCTTCCACTACAACTGAACTGTTTCCTGTATACACTTTGTCACAGGTCACAATCCACTGTTTTACGGATTCCCCGCCGATAATCCGAAAATTATTACACCTACCTGCCAGTTCCTGTGCACATTTACTGGGATGTCCGGGATGTGGTCTGAAAATAAACAGAAGCTTTTCATCTTCCCTGCATATCTTCTCCATCCATGCAAGCACCTGTTCCTGAGATTCACACATAAACCGATAGTAACTCAGCCAATCATCCCCGAATCTGCTGCACATATCTGAAATATACTCCTGATCCAACTGATCTCCAAAATAAGGTGATGCGAACATAATCACCTTTTTATCTGTCGGGATGTTATATTTTTCAAATAATTCTTCCCTGCTAAGATAATATCGGGACAACGGATGTCTTAAAAAATCCATTCCCACATGTCCAATAACTTTCAGCTTGCGTGGGTCCATATGTGCCACCTGAAGCATCCTTTTCTCATTCTGTCTGCCCCACGATACCCTGACCACATCTTGTCCGATTTCTTTATAATTTTTAAATGCGCCTTCCCGCTCTTCATCTTTAGGATATACAATATTTTCCCACTGCATATCGATCACTTTATCAAACGTGACATAGTTCTTGACCTGCCATGCCAGCGTCTGATTGTTGTAGCATGCCATCACCACTAAAACTTTAGCATGAATAAACGGTTTTACAGCTAAAGCATTCTCTGCGTCTTCTATATATTTGATCTCGGTCCGGTATCCTCTTCGGTCCAATTCGTATTTGATCAGACACAAATTCTCCAGTTCCCGCACTTTATGTTCATACACAAATAAAAAATCCAATTCTCGCATATCATCATCCCTCTAATGAAATAACCTCGTCTATAGTTTCAATCCACTGCCCCGCTATCACATCAGGGTCCAGCGTTGGTGACTTGATCTGTGCGTTCCGGGACATTCGCTTTCTTTCCTCCGGTTCTGCTGCAAGTTCAAGCATCGTCTCCACCAGTTTATCCTGCTCAAACGGAGGCACGATTCTGCCTTCTTTCCCATCTGTCACCAATGACTCCATCGCCGGAATTCCATATGCAATGACAGGCAGTCCCACCTCCATTGCCTCTACAACAGCCATTCCAAATCCTTCCCACCGGGATGTCATAACATATACGGAACCCTTTAGCAAGTTTTCCTTTACCTCATGGATATAACCTGTAATTCTGACCTTATCCTGAAGACCTTTTTCCGTTATCATATCATTAAGCCGCTTTTCCATGCTGCCGCCTCCAATGATCAGAAGCTTCCAGCCAGGATTTTCCTGATCGAAAGCAGCAAATGCTTCAATCAGATCGTCAAACCCCTTCTCCTTTTCCACTCTGCCACAGGATACGAAACACTTCTCGCCAACATCCGCTTTCTTCTTGCTGGAAAAGCTTCGAGGGTCAGGTATAACTATGGCATGCAACTTCAAATATCGCTTGTATTTAGCCGCAATATCCGGATTTAAAACGACTATTCTCTCCATTTTCTCTGCACATTCTCTGTACACATTCACACGGTTTCTGTAATACCCTGTCTTCCTGTCGAAGTATCCCTCGAAAGAGCTATGCTCCCATCCAATGCATCTCGCATTGATTTTATCTTTTATATAACCAAGCAAGATTGTATGAGCCCCTGAAACAGCTATCATCAGATCATACTTTTCACTATTGATCCGTCCGATCCATTCTTTTAGATGACCTTCGGGATAAAATGCCTGTCTCAGAAGATACTGTGATATCCTGCCAGAAGTCATTCCTGTAAAATGATATAGCAGCTTAATTCCATGGCGGAAGAAAGTCTCCCTCGCCGGCATAATCTCTACTACTTTAATCTTATCAGACAAATAATAGTCATTGCGTTTGCCGCCCTCCGCGCGGCGGCTCTCATATGTATATATAGTAACATCGTGACAGTCTGCCAGCCTGCTTGCTATCAGTGACACAACTCTTTCTTCTCCACCGCATGTTGTAAGCGAACTGATGATAATTCCAATCTTAGCCATACTGCTCCTTCATAAAATCTCCTTATGCCGTTTGCTCTGTCTAACAGTTCAGGTGCTTTCCCTGTTCCAAAAATATCCTAAAATTCCGTCGATGATCCGTTCCGATGCATGTCCGTCCCCATAAGGGTTCACCGCTCTGGACATCTTCTGATACTGCTCCTGATTCTCCAACAACAGGCTGACCCACCTAACAATATCATCCTTCCCGGTTCCTGCCAGTATCACCGTCCCGGCATCCACCGCCTCCTGCCGCTCTGTCTTATCTCTCAGCACTACCACCGGAACGCCGCAGGATGGCGCTTCCTCCTGAAGGCCCCCGGAGTCTGTCATGACCAGATAGCTTCTGTTCATAAGATTGTGCATGTCCTCCACATCGACAGGCTCGATCAGATGCACCCGTTCTTCCTTCCCCAACAGTTCATGAGCCGTACGGTATACCAGGGGATTTAAGTGCACCGGATAAATCACTTCAATATCCGGATGCGCTTTTATAATCTCCCGGATTGCTGCACAGATATTCCGCAGAGGCTGCCCCAGATTCTCCCGTCTGTGGGCAGTGACCAGAACCAGCTTCCTGTCCATGTTTGCCATAATCCGGGCCAGATCTTTATTTTTATAGTGGTATCCCTGTCGAATCGTTGTCTGCAACGCATCAATAATCGTATTGCCGGTCACGAAAACATTCTTACAGATATTCTCCCTGCGCAGATTCTCTTCATTGCTAGCCGTAGGAGCAAAATGTAGTTCCGCAATCCGGCTTGTAAGAGTGCGGTTCATCTCTTCCGGATAGGGTGCATATTTGTCGTAGGTTCGAAGTCCCGCTTCCACATGCCCCACCGGAATCTGCTGATAGAAGGCCGCCAGAGCTACGGCGAAGGAAGTCGTCGTATCGCCGTGCACCAACACAATATCCGGCTTCTCCTGTTCCAAAATCGGTTTGATCAGCGTAAGAATATCCGTTGTGATAGAGGTCAATGTCTGCGACGGCTTCATAATCGCAAGATTATAGTCCACCTCTGTCTGAAAAATATCGATCACCTGCTGAAGCATCTCCTTATGCTGCCCTGTTAGGCAGACGACGCTCACGATCTCTTCGTGCTCCTGCATTTTCCTGATCAGAGGGCACATTTTGATGGCCTCCGGCCTGGTACCGAAGACACTCATAATCTTTGTCCTTTTCATTTCTAATGACATTCCTTTCATTTCCCGCCGGCCTTCGCCCTGCTTTCCGTCTCCAGGCATTCCCGAATCGTCTGCACTCTTGCCTGCCAGGAATTCTCCGCCAGAAACTTTTCCTGCCTGTCCTGCGTGAATTTGGCTGGGAATCCTTCTTGTTCCAGCTTCCCGATCAATTCCACATACTCCCGCTCATCATGATAAAAATAGACAAACTCCCGAAACCGGTCTATTTCCGGATACCAGCAGGCTACAATACATTTCCCCCATGCAATATATTCGTATAGCTTAACCGGATCCACATAGAGGATGATATCATTGATCTGAAAAGGCATCAACAGACAGTCCAGATCCTGTACAGCCTCCTCCAGCTTTCCATGTTCAACCACACCTTTATAATGGACTCTTGTATGCGCAATCGGCTCATGATCCGCCACTGGTCCAATCAGTTCATAACGGATCGTCTTCCGCTCTTTCAGGCTATTTAAAACTAGTCGGCTGTCAAACCATGCCGACAAAGTCCCTATATAGCCCAGCGTATATTGTTCTTTTCTCTGCGGTATGGCAGGCGGCTTTAAGGAGATATTGCTGTACCCGTTCCGGATCACCGTAATATCCTTGCCGAGACACATCGTCAGAAGCTTTTCTTTCAGCTTCAGGCTGGACGCGAACACCAAATCCGCCCGTTCCAGCAGTCTGTATTCCTCCGCGCAGGCTCTATGCAGGTTGCTCTCCCGCCTGTCCTGATACAATGCCTCGAAATTATCCATACAATCATATACGACCGTTCCGCCATAATCCTTTGGAATATATCTGCCAAAAAGAGGATAACCCACCCAGATGACATCATATTCGGTCAGATCCCCCAGCACTTTGTCATGCAACTTTTTGGCCACTGCTCCAACCAGCCTGTTTTTCTCCTGAAAAGGAATCTGGTACAATTCCAGAAGACGCTTCGGCTGCCGATTATTCTGATGTTTCGCATGGATCGGCTGCTTCGTACATGCAACAGTCAGATCATATTCTTTTTCCAGCTCTAATGCAAGTACCTGGGGCCTTTGGAAGACCCAGTTCCATTCGATCCCCATGATGTATAACATTTTCTTCAATTTGCTTGTCCTCATCTAACCTGTATATTTACCCCATTTCTTCCTGCGATAATCTCTCAGGCCTTTCAGAAGCGCCACGCACATCCC
>CAYXKS010000003.1:39602-42403 GCA_964465725.1 uncultured Bacteroides sp.
CATCCAGCGTGATGATGTGTATCTGTTTATTATTGCCCCATTTCTCACGCAGCAGCAGCAGAGAATCGTCTGTAGATGCATTATCGACTACAACAATTTGAATAGATTCCTTAACCGTACTGTTCAAAATCGAAGCAATACATGCGTCATTATAGTCTTTTCCGTTATAATTAATAAGGATTACACTAACCATTTCTCTCATAAAAACTTCCCTGATCCTCTTATGCCGACTGTCTTTCAGCAAATGCTGCAATTCTTGGCTCTTCAAAGCATGCTGTAATACGCAACCATATCCCTGAGCGTGTCATCAAGCGGAATCACCGGTTCCCAGCCAATATCCCTGCTGATCTTCTCATGGGAACCGATAATAATACGATTATCATTCAACCGCACAAATTCCGGATTCACTACTGTGTTGACCTCTATCCCTAACATGCCGGCAATCTTATCCACAATATCTGACAACCTGTGACCCATGCCCGAACACACATTGTACAGCTCCCCCGACTTGCCATGCAACAACAAATCATAATATGCTTTCACCACGTCCCTTACATCTACAAAATCGCGAATAATCGACAGATCACCCGTCTTGATCGTACCATGTGATTTTCCAGCATTTTTTATTTCCAAGATCCTTGATATAAATCCCGGTATGACAAAACGCGTATCCTGCCATGGCCCGATATGATTGAAAGATCTCGTCATGACAATATCTACCCCATAGCTGTCAGCATAGACATGAGACAACATCTCCTGCGCCACTCTGGCAACCGCATATGGACTGCAAGGCAGTAAATTACTGTCTTCACGCAAAGGAAGATCTGTCTCGCTCACATTCCCGTATTCCTCCGACGAGCCAACCGACAGAACTCTGCATTTCAGATGCAATTCCTGCACTACCTCTATAATATTCAGAAAGATATTCGTATTGTTCTGAAAACACTCTATCGGATGCCTCCAACTATACGCCACACTGCTAAAAGAGGCAAGGTGTATGATATAATCCGGACTAAACATGGCAAGCAAATCTTTTACAGCATCAAGCTCAAGCAAATTCACTGAGCGGTATGTCACTCGAATATTCCGAAACTCCGAAACATCGAACGCAGGCGGATTAATATCTATGCCGCACACCTCTGCATCACTGTCATTTTCCTCCAGGTATGCAAGCAGGTGTCTACTCACAAAACCGGAAAATCCGGTAATCAATATCTTCTTCTTACTCATTCCTCTTATCCTTCTCTCTGCTTGCATAACATTCAACTTCATAAGATATCTCCACTGTATCGTTACAGATTTTCCTGTAAAAAGTCCATATATTTTTCCGCAAGATAGGCCCTGCTGTAGATGGAAAAATCAAATTCGTCATTTCTTTTTACGGGGGATTCCATTACCCGTATCCATGCATCCGTATCAAACGGATCATCCACATAGTTTGCTTTTCCCTGCGTTACCTCGGGAATACTGGTTCTGTCCGTCGTAATGACTATTGCGCCAAATGCCATAGCCTCGATCGGTGGTATGCCAAATCCCTCAAATATGCTCGGAAACAAAAAAGCCCGACAGTGCTGATACAGCGTATTGCGCTCTTCATTACTGATAAATCCCGTCAATGTCACGATATCTTCCATCTGATTTTCCATGATCAATTTCTTGACGCTGTCTGTCGCATTGCCAGAAATACCTGACACCAGAAGGCGCAGCGGCAGCCTGCTCTTCCTTCTTCTTAATTCTATCATCACCCTGATCAGAGTCTCTAAGTTCTTGTGCGGAATCATCTGTGCAACCGTATAGTAATACTCCCCATCGGATATATTAAATTTCTGCCTGACATTCTCAAACGCCTCTATTTCCTTCAAATTCACCATAGCCGGGATATTCAGAACCTCTATCTTCTCTTCTTCGATCCTGTACCGCTCAATTAAATCTGACTTAACATAATTGGTCGTTGCGATGATTTTTCGGGAAAATCGCATATCTAACCACCAACAGAGTTTTGAATAAGCGATCTCATGAAATGGATGATATTCCGGATAATGCGCCGCCTGCAGATCATGGATTGTGTTAATATAAGTAATACCTCCATTAAAAAGCGGACGGCAGTAGACTGGTATAAAGCACCGGCGCAAACCACTTTTTCTCAACAACCTGTTCTGACAAAAGAATTGCCACAAAATTCTTCCTGCAATATTAGCAGACACAACATCTGCTTCCAAAAGCGTAAATCTCTTATCTTTAGTATAATGCTCAAACGTCTCGCGATTGTCTTTGGAGACAAGTAACGTAAGCTGAAACGGTCTGTCAAGCTGTATAAAGCCATCCAAAAGATTCCTAATGTAAAATTCAGTTCCCCCCACTTTACCGGGACGGAGCCATAACAAGTCAATTGCAATATTATTCATATTAATGTCACCATTTTCCCTTAGAAAAAAATTTTACATACATTTTGTTCTTCTCTGCTCTTCAATATAAGCAGAAATGAAAAACAACAGCGGCATATGAAAAGAATAGATTGCATTAAAAAACACATCCATATTTCTGACATCAGAGAGTGGATGTCCAACTATCACTAAGTTTATTGCAATCCCTTTCAGGAAATCCATATAAGAATCTCTCTTCTCACTCTACATTCCGTCTGTTCTCCTGTCCCTTTTCTGATTCCAAATGCCCTTCCAGCTCCCGAATCCTCTTCTCCAGCATACTGATCTCCTGAATTAGTATCCTGATCTTTAGCTGCTGCCTAGAAGCGATAGAGGTGAGCGTCATCAATATCATCATAATAAAAGCCAGGCACATGA
>CAYXKS010000004.1:0-18051 GCA_964465725.1 uncultured Bacteroides sp.
GGAACCAGAGAATCATACTTGTGCAGGAATCGGTCAGGGAAGGGAAGACTGTGCTTTGGAATCCCTTGTAAAAAGAAAAGCAATTCAGCCGGACGCGCCTGACATTATGTAGTAGTTCTAAGGACGCGCTTTCGCTCGATTCCAAACGCAGCGGTACTAAGCTCGTGAGAAACCTCGCTAAGTGCCGGCGTTTTCCAACGGTCCTTAGAACTACTACATAATGTCAGGCGCTGTGTACTGGCTGAATTAAATGGTATGAAGGATGAATAGTTGTTACTGTTCACAGTCGAAATGCGCATTAACTGCGCATTTACGACCCAAAGAAGTAAATTTTTTGAGCATTTGCGCCTCGCCGAAGGCGACTTGGAATGCGCAAATGCCGTTACTATGAGCAGCGTAAGCTGTGAATAGTAACGAATAGTTATTATTATGTAAAAAGGATTGTTGCATCTTCTTGACTTTAGCGATTAAAAGTGCTAAAGTGATGGAGATGTTTTTTTATTACGGAAAGGAGTATATTCATGTCAGTTTTAGAAGAGATTCGCAGACGGTTTAAAAACGATCATTTTGCCACGGAAGCTACGGGTATCGTCATTGATTCTGCGGAATCCGGAAGGGCAGTCTGTTCCCTTGTTTTGGAGGAACGGCATATGAATGAGAATAATGTTCCCATGGGCGGGGCTGTTTTTACATTGGCAGATTTCGCGTGTGCCATTGCAGCAAACGGATGTTCTGAGAAGAAGACGGTCAGCCAGAATGTCTCGATTACTTTTCTCGCTCCTGCAAAAGGAAAACGGTTGATCGCGGAGGCGTCCTGTCTGAGAGAAGGACGGAGCACTGCGCTTTATACGGTGGATGTGAGGGATGAAGTGGGTACATATGTGGCGCATGCTTCGGTAAATGGATATGTCATTCATTAGGAATTGTCACGAAATAATATGTGCAGATTGCGCAGAATTTTTCTTCGAGAGTGCAGGACAAAAATCAGGCGCATAGCGGGCTATGTAACTAATTTTTGTCCTGTGCTATCGGAGGAAAAGGCAAGCAAGGTGTACATATTATTTTGGGACAGTTCCCTTAGTCTGGGAAACTGCTGTTTTTTGAATGGAAAGGTTATAGACGATCATAATTGATAATTTGAAGATATGAGAAGGAGGAACCATATCATGGTAATCACGGATTTTTTGGAGCGAAACGCCCGTCTTTATGGTTCGGATACGGCGTTGGTGGAACTGAATCCTTCCACGGAACGTGACAGCGCTGTGACCTGGCGGGAGGCGAGCCTGATCGAGAGTGCGGGAAACGGCGCGCCCTACCGCCGGGAGTTAAGCTGGGCGGATTTTGACAGACGTGCCAATCGTTTCGCGAATCTGCTCCTGAGCCGCGGGCTGGAGCGGGAAACGAAGGTGGGAATTCTGATGATGAATTGTCTGGAATGGCTGCCCATCTATTTTGGTATTTTGAAAGCAGGCGGAGTGGCGGTACCTTTGAACTTCCGTTATTCGTCGGAGGAGATCAAGTACTGTCTTGAGCTTGCGGATGTGGAGATACTGGTCTTCGGGCCGGAGTTTATCAGCCGTATGGATGCGATAGCGGGGGAGCTTCCGGGGGTAAGGATGATGTTTTTTCCCGGTGCGGACGGCCCCTCTTACACGGAAGATTTCCTGAAGCTGATGGGCTTCTGTTCTTCCAGTGCACCGCCTGTTGCGCTCGAGGAGACGGATTATGCGGCGATCTATTTTTCCTCCGGCACTACCGGATTCCCGAAGGCGATTCTGCACAATCATCTGTCACTGCGGTCTTCCTGTGAGACGGAACAGAACCATCACGGGCAGACAAAAGAGGATGTTTTTCTCTGTATCCCGCCGCTTTATCATACCGGAGCGAAGATGCATTGGTTCGGTTCCCTGATTACAGCCGGCAAGGCGGTGCTGCTTCGGGGAGTGAAACCGGAGTGGATACTCAGGGCTGTGACGGAAGAAAAGTGCACGATCGTGTGGCTGTTAGTGCCGTGGGCGCAGGATTTGCTGGACGCCATTGATTCCGGGAAAGTGGACATGGGGCACTATCTGCTGGAGCAGTGGCGGCTGATGCATATCGGAGCGCAGCCTGTTCCGCCGAGTCTGATCCAGCGCTGGAAGAAGCACTTTCCGCATCATCAGTACGATACAAACTACGGCCTGAGCGAGTCCATTGGGCCAGGCTGTGTCCATCTGGGCGTGGAGAATATACATAAGGTTGGAGCCATTGGAAAGCCAGGCTATCACTGGGAGGCGAAGATCGTGGACGAACAGGGGCAGGAGACGCCACAGGGAGAGGTGGGCGAACTCATTGTCCATGGACCGGGCGTTATGCTCTGTTATTATAAGAACCCTGAAGCTACGGCAGAAGTCTTAAAGGACGGGTGGCTGTACACAGGGGATATGGCGCGTATGGATGAGGATGGTTTCATCTATCTGGTGGACCGGAAGAAAGACGTTATCATCTCCGGAGGAGAGAATCTGTATCCGGTACAGATCGAGGACTTCCTGCGTCGGAACGACAAGATCAAGGATGTGGCTGTAATCGGTTTGCCGGATGCGAGACTCGGAGAGATCGCGGCGGCAGTTATCGAGCTCAAGGAGGACATTTCCTGTACAGAGGAAGAAATTATGGACTTCTGCAGAGAGCTTCCCAGATATAAGCGTCCCAGGAAAATCATTTTTGAACAGGTACCAAGGAATCCTACGGGCAAGATTGAGAAGCCGGTTCTCAGGGAGCGCTATTGTCATGGCAGTCTCGTGGAGGCACAGATTAAAAATTAGAGGGAGAAAAAGAAAATGGATCTTTTTATCAAGCTTATCATGCTTATTGTTTTTTTTGGCATTATGATCGGTATTGGATTTTACTGCCGTCGTCATGCCACGGATGTCAACGGATTTGTTTTGGGCGGAAGAAGCGTAGGACCGTGGCTCACAGCCTTTGCCTATGGGACAAGTTACTTTTCGGCGGTGGTTTTCGTAGGCTACGCAGGCCAGTTTGGCTGGAAATACGGGATCGCAGCCACCTGGGCTGGCCTGGGGAATGCTTTCTTAGGTTCTCTTCTCGCCTGGGCAGTACTGGGCCGTCGCACCCGTATTATGACACAGCATTTGGACAGCGCTACTATGCCGGAATTTTTTGGACAGCGCTTTGAAAGCAAGCCGTTAAAGCTGGCGGCTTCTGTGATTATTTTTATCTTTTTGATTCCTTATACTGCCAGCCTCTACAATGGTTTAAGCCGTCTGTTTGGCATGGCCTTTGATATCGATTACAGCGTGTGTGTCATCGCGATGGCAGTGCTTACCGGTATTTATGTCATTGCCGGAGGCTATATGGCTACGGCTATCAACGATTTTATTCAGGGTATTATCATGATCTTTGGTATTATAGCCGTGATTGTCGCAGTGTTAAACAGCCAGGGCGGTTTCCTCGCGGCGCTGGATGCGCTTTCAGCAGTGAGTGACGAGACGGTCTCCTCGGCTCCGGGTGTGTTTAATTCATTCTTCGGGCCGGACCCTGCGAATCTTTTGGGTGTGGTGATCCTTACCAGCCTGGGAACCTGGGGGCTGCCGCAGATGGTACAGAAGTTTTATGCCATCAAGAGTGAGAGCGCGATTAACAAGGGAATGATCATCTCCACTGTCTTTGCAACTATCGTCGCTGGCGGCTGTTATTTTCTGGGAGGCTTCGGAAGACTTTTTTCCGACAAGATTGATATTGCGGCCAACGGCTATGATTCGGTAGTGCCGACTATGCTGTCCGGACTTCCGGCGATTCTGATCGCGGTGGTGGTCATTCTGGTGCTTTCCGCCTCCATGTCCACGCTTTCATCCCTGGTATTGGCATCAAGCTCCACCTTGACGCTGGACTTTATTAAAGGTAATATTATAAAAGAGATGGATGAGAAGGAACAAGTGAAATGGATGCGTGCTCTTCTGGTAGTGTTTATCGCGATTTCTGTAGTGCTCGCATTGATTCAATACCGTTCCAATGTCACTTTTATCGCGCAGCTTATGGGTGTAAGCTGGGGAGCGCTGGCAGGTGCATTCCTGGCGCCGTTTCTCTACGGATTATATTGGAGGCGGACTACCAAGGCAGCCTGTTGGGTGAGCTTTTTATTCTCCACGATCGTGATGCTTGCCAATATTTTTTTCCGTTCAAGTTTTCCTGTATATCTGCAGTCGCCGATCAATGCCGGTGCATTCTGTATGCTGGCAGGGCTTGTGATTGTGCCTGTAGTGAGTATGGTGACTAAAGCGCCTGAGAAGAAAGCTCTGGAAAAGATTTTCTCCTGTTATGAGAAGAAGGTAACGGTTTCTGTGACGGATTCCATCGGCGAGTAGACTTAAAGGAGGAAAATGATATATGAAGACACTGATGCTTGGCAACGAAGCGGTTGCCAGGGGCTTGTACGAGGCGGGTTGCTGCTTCGTGTCAAGCTACCCTGGGACGCCCAGTACGGAAATTACCGAGAGTGCCGCGAAATATGAGGAAATATATGCGGAGTGGGCGCCCAATGAGAAGGTAGCCCTCGAGGCAGCAATGGGTGCTTCCCTTTCAGGCAAGAGAAGTTTCTGCGCTATGAAACATGTAGGATTAAACGTGGCTGCAGATCCGCTTTTTACCATTTCCTACACCGGTGTAAATGCCGGACTCCTGATCGGTGTGGCTGACGATGCCGGAATGCACAGCTCTCAGAACGAACAGGATTCCAGACATTATGCCCGGGCGTCGAAAATACCCATGCTGGAACCCTCTGACTCCGCGGAGGCGCTTGCATTTACGAAACTGGCATATGAGCTTTCCGAGCAGTACGATACGGCGGTATTGATTAAGATGTGTACCCGTGTCAGTCATTCTCAGAGTGTGGTAGAGACAGGGGAGAGAGTGCTCCCTGAGCAGAGGAAGTATGAGAAGAATCCTGCAAAATATATTATGATGCCGGCCAATGCAAAGAACCGCCACCCGGTAGTTGAGGAGCGTACCAGGGCGCTGACGCTCTGGGCGGAGACAGCAGAGATCAACAGGACCGAACCGGGAAGAGATTCCTCCTGTGGTATCGTTACTTCTTCCACTTGTTATCAGTATGTGAAAGAGGCATTTGGGGATACATATCCTGTTCTGAAGCTTGGTATGGTCTGGCCTATGCCGGAACAGAAGATAAAGGATTTTGCAGCTTCTGTGGAGAGGCTTGTAGTGGTGGAGGAACTGGATGACTTCATTGAGACACATTGCAGAAATCTTGGTCTGACGGTTTCCGGGAAAGAGCTTTTTTCCAATATTGGGGAGCTTAGCCAGAATGTGGTGAAGGAGAAGCTGGGAGGAGTGGTGCAAACAGGTGCCTCTCTTAATGAGAACATTCCCGCAAGACCACCGGTAATGTGTGCGGGCTGTCCTCATCGCAGCATTTTCTATGTCCTTAAGAAGTTAAACCTTACGGTACTTGGAGATATTGGCTGTTATACATTGGGAGCCGTAGCCCCGCTTGGCGCCATTGATACCACCGTGTGTATGGGAGCTTCTGTTTCAGGGCTTCACGGGTTCGTAAAGGCAGGCGGTGAGGAGCGTGCAGGAAAGACGGTGGCGGTCATCGGTGATTCCACATTTATCCATTCCGGTGTTACGGGACTGATCAATATCGCATACAATGAATCTGACAGTACGGTGATCATACTGGATAACTCCATCACAGGCATGACGGGACATCAGCAGAATCCGACTACGGGCTACAATCTGAAGGGAGATCCCTGTACGAAAATTGATCTGGAGAGTCTGTGCCATGCTGTGGGGATAAAACGCGTGAGAGTGGTGGACCCGTATGATATGGAGATCTGTCAGGCAGTGATCAAGGAGGAACTGGAGGCGAAAGAGCCATCCGTTATCATTTCCAGGCGTCCCTGCGCGTTGTTAAAGTATGTGAAGCATCCGGGGCCAATCTGTTCTGATCCGGAGAAATGTAAGGGCTGTAAGGCATGTATGAATATTGGCTGTCCGGCTATAAGTATGGTGGATGGCAAGGCGAAAATTGACAATACGCTCTGTGTGGGGTGTGGTGTCTGCGAGCAGCTCTGTAAGTTCGATGCGTTGGGATAATTAGGCCGGACGCGTCTGACATTATGTAGTAGTCCCGAGGACGCGCTTTCGCTCGATTCCAAACGCAGCGGTACTAAGCTCGTGGAAAACCTCGCTAAGTGCCGGCGTTTGGGGGCGGCCCTCAGGACTACTACATAATGTCAGACGCTGCATATTGACTTAATTTAAGACATTGGAATCGGAATAATGACGATATGATACAAGACGCAGAGAAAGATAAGAGATAAAATGGCTATGGCAGAAAGAAAATACATGCCGGAATGGAGATGAAATATGGAAACTAAGAATATCATGATTGTAGGTGTAGGCGGGCAGGGGACGCTGCTTGCAAGTAAGCTTCTGGGACGGCTTCTTCTTGGCAGAGGATATGACGTGAAGGTCAGCGAAGTACACGGTATGAGCCAGAGGGGCGGGAGTGTTGTTACATATGTCCGCTGGGGAGAAAGGGTTTGTTCCCCTATTATTGACAAAGGCCAGGCGGACTGCATTCTCTCTTTTGAACTTCTGGAAGCGGCCCGTTATACGGAGTATCTGAAGCCGGGCGGCAGGATTATAGTTAACAGCCAGCAGATTAATCCTATGCCGGTGATTGCAGGTATGGCGTCTTATCCGGAAAATCTGGAGAAGAAGCTGGAAGGGCTTGGAATTAATGTAGATGCGCTGGATGCGCTTGCACTGGCGGAGGAAGCGGGAAGCAGTAAGGCTGTGAATCTGGTTCTTATGGGCAGACTGGCGAAGCATTTTGATTTCACGCAGGAAGAGTGGATGGATGCGATTGAGCACAGTGTACCAGAAAAGTTCCTGGCGATGAACAAGAAGGCGTTTGAGCTGGGACGAAGCGCATAGGTGAAAAACATCATATACGGAAGTTGCTGCAAGGCCAAAAATGAAATTTTCAATGTCGTTAATTATAAAATAAAAAGCAGGCACATACGCGATGTTTTTTACAGATTACATATATGAAATGGCATAAAGTACAAGCGAGATTTATGTAATTAAACCGCTGCAAACAGCGGTATGGAGGGTAATGATATGGAACGGTATTATCAGAAGGAAATTGAGACTGCGGACCGGGAGCAGATTCTTGCATGGCAGAATGAGCGACTGGTCAGACAGGTGCGTCATGTGTGGGACAATGTGCCCTACTATCGCGCAAAAATGGAGGAGAAGGGGGTTACGCCTGAGGATATTCAGAGCATAGAGGATTTGCATAAACTTCCTTTTCTGACGAAGGATGATCTGCGGGATGCATATCCCTATGGCCTGTTGGCAAAACCTCTTAAGGACTGTGTTCGTATCCAGTCTACATCAGGCACAACCGGCCGCAGAGTGGTGGCATTTTATACCCAGCACGACATCGACTTGTGGGAGGATTGCTGTGCCCGTGCCATTGTGGCGGCAGGCGGCACGAATGAAGATGTATGTCATGTCAGTTATGGGTATGGACTTTTCACCGGCGGCCCTGGCCTTAATGGAGGCAGCCACAAGGTGGGATGTCTGACGCTTCCCATGTCATCGGGCAACACAGACCGTCAGCTTCAGTTTATGGTGGATTTAGGGTCTACGATTCTTTGCTGTACGCCTTCCTATGCCGCTTATTTGGCAGAGAGTGTACATGAACGTGGACTGCGTGATAAGATCAGGCTGAAGGCAGGAATTTTCGGTGCTGAGGCATGGAGTGAAGAAATGCGTCAGGATATTCAGAATAAGCTGGGAATTAAGGCCTACGATATTTACGGGCTTACAGAGACCAGCGGCCCAGGTGTTGCTTTCGAATGCAGTGAGCAGACGGGTATGCATATCAATGAGGATCACTTCATCGCTGAAATCATTGATCCGGATACCGGAGAGGTCCTTCCCGAAGGAAGCAAAGGCGAGCTGGTATTTACTTCCATTACCAAAGAAGCTTTTCCGCTTCTGCGTTACCGCACGAGAGATATCTGTGTGCTTACCAGAAAGAAATGTTCCTGTGGCCGTACGCATGTGAAGATGAGCAAACCTATGGGAAGAAGTGATGATATGCTTATTGTCAAGGGAGTCAATGTCTTCCCGTCACAGATCGAGACGGTGCTTATGGAGCAGGGATATCCCGCAAACTATCAGATTATTGTGGATCGTATTAATAATTCTGACACGCTCGAGGTAATGGTAGAGATGTCTTCTGAGAACTTCTCCGATAATCTGGGCAGGATCACGGAGATGGAGAAAGGACTTGTATCGGCGCTTAAGGCTATGCTTGGAATCTATGCCAAAGTACGTCTGGTGGCTCCTAAGTCCATTGCGAGAAGTGAAGGTAAGGCAGTGCGTGTTATTGACAAGCGGAAAATTTAAGGAAGGAGAATAAAAACATGACAATACCTCAAATTTCTGTATTTTTGGAAAATAAGGCGGGACAGCTTGCAGATATCACAGGTATTCTCTCAGAGAATCAGGTGAATATGCGGGCAATCAGTATTGCGGAGACAGCAGATTATGGAGTTCTGCGGCTTATCGTGGACGATGCGTCGAAGGCTTCTTCCATTCTCCTGGAAAAAGGGTTTATTCTTACCATGACGCCTGTCGTAGGTGTGACGGTTTCAGATACGCCCGGAGGTCTCAGTAAGGTGCTTGGCGTAATTTCCCGTGCAGAGATCGATGTGGAGTATATGTACTCCGTTTTCGGACAGAAGGACGGACGTGCCTGCATGATTTTCCGTGTGGCAGATTCGGACAGGCTGACGGAACTTCTTGAAGAGAATGGGATTGGTACGATCACGGGGGAAGATCTTGGAATCCATTAAAAAGCTGCGGATAGGACAGGATCGTAAAGTAGAATAAAGGAAACAGAATAAAAAGAGCAGAAAAATATGAGGCTGTTGCAGAATTAGCGATAAGGTAGCGCTGTTTTGCATCAGCCTCATATTTATTTGTGTAAATAATGAACGAAACATTATTTGGAGGAATTGTGATTGGCATTAATTAACAATTTGCAATCGACACGATTATGTTAGAATATTATATAATTTAGTATAATTAAAATGAGAAAATTATATAAAATACACAAAATATATCAAATAAGCAAAAATATGTTTACACAAAATGTATATTATGATATATATAAATTATAATTTATAAATTATAAAATGTAATAAGAAAGGGAAAGAAATGAAATATTACAGCGGTGACGGGATAGGAAAGACATTGGTCATTGAACTCGACAGAGGAGAAGAATTGTTTGAAAGCGTGGAACTTATTCTAGAAAAGGAAGGGATCAGGAATGCGTTCATTGCAAGCGCAGTGGGTAGTGTGGCGCATTTGGAATATCACAGGCCCACCAGTATGGATGCGGCGGCGGAAGACGAATTTCTGTCTCTGGAAGGTCCCTTTGAATTCGGCGGACTGACAGGAACTGTATTTAACGGCGTAACTCATTTTCATTTTTCCATAGGCGGAGTAAATGATCTGCATATCGGACATCTGGAACGAGGTACGAGAGTCTTATATCTGTTGGAATTGGTGGTGATCGAACTGAAGGGATTGAACCTGGAGAGAAGACTGACACCTGAAAATGTAAAAAAATTGTTTCCGGTAGGTGAATAAAGCGGGAGGGACGCGAATGTTTCAGGCATTGTATAACAGAAAAACAGAAAGCTTAAGCGGTGTATGGAAATATCGTATTGACCAGAATGATGTGGGAGTACGGCAGAGTTACTATCTGTCAAATGGCGAGGAAGATGTCTGGAAAGAGATCAAGGTGCCTCATAACTGGTATCTTACGGGAGAAATAGGAGATTATTTTGGAACGATTTGGTATACCAGGAAATTTAAAGTTCCCGAGGAGATGAAAGGACAGAGGATTTTCCTTTACTTTGAGGGGGTGGATTACATATCCGAGGTTTGGTTGAATGGTGTATACCTGGGCTTCCATGAAGGGATGTTTAATTCCTTTGAGTATGATATCACCTCTTGTATCAATTGGAATGAAGATAATCTTTTGATTGTCAGAGACAGTGCTCCCAGGGACACGACGGAGTATATTCCTGCGGATCGGACGGAGGTGCCAATGTCCGCAAAGTATAAAGTACATCAGTCCAAAGGTATTACGCAGATTAAAGGCCATATGATCGAGGCCATGCATCGTCCGGGCTGTAAGACTGCTTACAGACAGGATGGCAACTCGGGCGGGATCTGGGGCGATGTAAAGCTTGTATGCAGACCGGATGTCTACGTACAGTATATTAAGAGCTATACAAGGATCGGATATAAAAAGGACTGGCTGGGTGACAAACAGGATAAACCGGACGGTACGGGACTTGCTGCTTTTGATGTGTATATCCGTAACACGACGAAGAGAGCGGTGAGGACAAGTATTCTGTTAGAGATTTGTCCCTGTAATTTTGAAGGAGACTCCGCTTGTTCCGCCAACAGGGAAGTAGTGCTGCAGCCGGGGGATAATGTCTTTAAAATCACGGCTACCATCCCGGATGTAAGACTATGGTGGACCTGGGATCATGGCAGTCCGGATCTGTATACGGCGAAGATCAGTGTAGAGCAGGATGCGGTGGAAATGAATTTCGGGGTTAAGGAAATTCATACCGATGAGAAGGGCCAGTGGTTCTTAAACGGCCGCCATATTTTCTTAAGAGGCATGCGTTATATCTCCAGTCTGTGGATGAGTGAAGCTAACGAGGAGATGTGGAAAAAAGATTTTGACAAAATGCTGGAGATGGATATCAACGCGATCAGGATCGGGAGTCATGTGGAGAGAGACGGACTCTATACGCTTTGCGACGAATTGGGATTATTGATGTGGCAGGTATTTCCATTGCACTATGCGATCAGTGATTCGGATGACGTGATTAACCGTGCTTCTGATATGATGAGGGATATGGGAATGATGCTTACCAACCACGCCTGTATGGGCATGTGGTCGGTTTACAAGGAACCCGAGATCTATGAACTGGTGGAACGGCCGAATGTATACTTTAAACTCTGTGACATCCTGAAGGAAACTCTGGGGAGCATAGACCCGATCCGCTGGATCCACAAGGGAGATTACCGTGAGGGTGTGCAGAATATTATGATTGGCTCCTGCCAGGACGGCGACATGGATGTACACACCACACAGATTCAACCTAACATTGTGGAATTCGGCGCGGATTCCGTTCCCACTCTGGTTAGTTTGAAGAAGTTCATACCGGAGGATAAACTCTGGCCGCCTCACTGGGATACCTGGGAGTACTGGGGATTGTTCTACTGGAACCAGTTCAGAAGGGGCAAGGTGGAAATGGGTAATTCCCTGGAGGAATTTATTCATAATACGCAGAAATACGAAGCGCTTGTGGTGAAGGAACAGATCGAACTGCTGCGGCAGATGAAATATCGACCAGTGGCTTCAATGTATCTGTATTATTGGAGCGATGCCTGCCCGGTCATGGGATCAGGACTGCTGGACTACTACAGAGAACCTTATGAGGTATATGAATCCATGAAAGGCGTATATACGCAGGTGCTGATAAGCCTGGAATGGGAACAGGAACCTCATGTGATCGGCAGAGAGAAGAAATACGGCCGTGGGCAGAAATTTCAGGCGAAGATCTGGCTGAACAACGACCATTTCCATCCGGTGGAAGACGCGAAGATCCATTGGGAAATTCATAAAGAAAATTGTGCTGAAATTTTGGCGGAACACACATGGACAGAGACTCTTGCGCAGGACAGCGCGCAGGTGCGGGATCATATTTCCTGGATCATACCGGAAGATTATGTGGGCAATTATGTGATCGATATGTGGGTAAAGGACCAGGATGGCAGAATTTTATCTAAGAACAACACGGTAATCAAGGCACATGCGTGATTCTGAAAGAAGAAGAGTAACAGTTCAGTCCAGGACTTTGCATTTGCTGCAAAGCCCGTGCGAACGTGTAACCTGGCTAAAGGGAATCTGATCTTCGCCGAAAACGGTCTGGAATAGGCAGATTCCGTAACGGTGAAGCTGAGGCTGAACTGTTACGAGGAAGAACTTGAAGCGTGTCAGGAAGGATATGGAGGTGCAAGTATGATAATGCTTTATGAAGGCAGACAGACAATCGATCTGGGCGGCCTTTGGGAATATAAGAAAGAAGAGACTGCCAGGACGGCGGAAGAGTTCAGGACAGGTGAACTGAGAGATCCGGAGGGCTGGAGGCCGATTCGGATTCCCAATAACTGGTATCTGACTGAAATCGGGGATTATTTCGGCACAATCTGGTTCAGGACGTCCTTCAAGACGCCGGCAAAGAAGAGCGGCGAACATATCTGGCTTCGATTTGGGGCGGTGGATTACATCGCGGATGTGTGGTTAAACGGAGAGTATCTGGGAAACCATGAGGGTATTTTCAATCCCTTTGAATTTGATATTACGGATTATTTGAAAGAGGAAGGAGAGAACGAGCTGCTGGTGAGGGACAGCGCGCCCAGAGACAAGACGGAGTATATCAATGCCGGTCTGGATCAGGATACGCCGCTTTCAGAACCTTACCAGAGACATCAGGCCAAGGCAATCACCCAGATTAAAGGACATATGATTGATGCCATGCACAGACCGGGCGCCATGACTTCTTTCAGACAGGACGGCAATTCGGCCGGAATCTGGGACCGGGTGGAACTGGTAAGAAGACCGGAGAATTTCATCGAATACGTAAAGATTTCTACAAAGATTGTGCTGAAAAAAGACTGGGCGGGAGACGGACAGGATAAAGATACCGGTTCCGCACTGGTGAGTATGGACGTTACCCTTCACAATCAGACGGACAGGACCGTAAAGGGAGAACTTCGCGCGCTGATCCTGCCCGCGAACTTTGAGGGAAGCGACAGGGCGGTAAGCAGTAGAGAGATTGTGATCCCGCCCGGCAGAACGACGGTAAAGCTTGCGGTCACGGTAGAAGACGCAAAACTCTGGTGGACCTGGGACCATGGATATCCTCATCTTTACAATGTGATCCTGAACTGGCAGGAAGATGAGACGACTGTCCGCTTCGGTATCAAGGAAGTGGAATATGATGAGAAACATGGCGCCTGGTATTTGAATAAGAGAAGAATCTTCTTACGCGGTATGAGGTACATCTCCAGCCTTTGGATGAGCGAGGCAAATATGGAAATGTGGAAACCGGATTTTGAGAAGATGATCCGCATGAATATCAATTCCATCCGGATCGGAAGTCATGTGGAAAAAGACGGCGTATACGCTCTTTGTGATGAACTTGGACTTCTGATGTGGCAGGTATTTCCTCTGCATTACTGTGTGAGCGATGACGATGATCTGATCTCCCGGGCTTCCGATATGATGCGGGATATGGGAATGATGCTTACCAATCATGCCTGTATGGGGATGTGGTCGGTTTACAAGGAGCCGGAAATTTATCTGCTCCCGGACAAACCCAACAACTATTTCCGTCTCTGTCAGATTTTAAAGGAAACCTTAAAATCCATTGATCCGGTAAGGTGGGTGCATCTGGGGGATTATCGGGAAGGTGTGATGAATATCATGTTAGGCTGCTGTAATGACGGCGATGTGGATGTGCACGATCTGAATATACCACCTAATATTGTCGAATTCGGATCACAGTCCATCCCTTGCATGGAGACATTGAAGACTTTCATCCCCGAAGACAAAATGTGGCCGCCACACTGGGATACCTGGGAATATTGGGGGTTGTTCTATTCCAATACTTTCAAGTACGGAAAGGTGGAACTGGGAAATTCCGTCGAGGAGTTTATTGAAAACACCCAGGATTATGAGGCAGAATCTGTAAAAGATCAGATCGAATTTTTAAGGCAGAGGAAATACGATCCTGTTTCTACAATGTATTTGTATTACTGGAGTGATGCCTGTCCGATGATTGGATCCGGGCTTCTGGATTATTATAGAAGACCATATAAAGTGTATGACTATATGCAGCAGGTCTACACGCCGGTACTGGTCAGCCTGGAACCTTGTATTCATCCACATAGACTTGGCAGGGAAAAGGTATTTGCACCGGGCAAGTCCTTTACGGGAAGAGTCTGGCTGATTAATGACCACTATGAAGAGATCAGGGATGCGGCACTGTCATGGAAGGTGACGGATCTTAAGACGGGAGAAGTGCTTGCCGGGAATGCGTTCCATCTGGACATCCTGCCGGATTCAGCTGAGATTCCGGATCACATTGTTCTGCCTCTGAAAGAAGAGTGGGACGGACACAGGTGCAGAGTGGACATGCGTGTGGTGAAGGATATGGAGGTGCTCTCCGAGAACTGGTCGCATTTCACGATCGCAAAGGAAGCGGAATAACAAACACATGATTTATAGATACATAAAAGGATATGTATTTATAAATAAATAACTCAAGCGAGATTAAAGGAGGAAAAAGAATGAGTAAAATGAAAAAGGTATTGGCACTCGGACTTGCCTGCGGACTTCTTTTGACAGCCTGCGGAAAAGCCGATACACCGGCGGACAATAGCGGCGAAGCGCCTGCTCCCGATGCAGGTAAGACGGAAGCGCCTGCGGAAAGCGAAACACCGGCGGAGAGTGAAGCGCCGGCGGACGGCGAAGCCTCTGCAGACAGCGGCGAAAAGCAGACGCTGCGCGTTGCATGGTGGGGAACGACGGAGCGAGATAAACTATATTACCAGATAAACGATATGTTTATGGCAGAACATCCCAATGTGGAGATCGTGACGGAAAGCCCCGGATGGAACGACTATTGGGTGGCACAGGCAACCGCGTATGCAAGCAACAGCGCAGCGGATGTGGTGCAGTTCCAGTCTAACCAGATCGGCGAATACTGCTCCAAAGGTGTGCTGACCCCGCTGGATTCTTATGTGGAATCAGGCGCTATTAATCTGGAAGACTGGAATCAGGATCTTGTGGATACCGGCAAGTATGAGGATCAACTCTATATGATATCCCTCGGTATTACGGCGCAGACGCTGTACATCAACGAGACTTTTCTAAATGAATTGGGGATAGAACTTTGGCCGGCGGATCAGGATGTTACTTGGGATGAATTTGCGGAATTCTTAAAGGAAGTGCAGGCTAAGCTGGGAGACGACACTTATGCAGGAATGGATATTTACACCAATAACGACCTTGTCTGGGTGTGGATCCGTGAGAACAGTACGGACGGACAGGAATGGCTGGATGCGGACGGTAATTTTGCGCCCAGCGTGGATACGTTGGAAAGCTGGTATACATTTTCGGACGATATGAGAAAGGCGGGGGTTTTTCCCAGTATAGAGTGGACACAAGAGTGGAATTCTAAGGCCTGGGAAGAGGGAGCCCTAGTAAACAGAAAAGTTGTATGTCTGTTTGCTAACGCAAATCAATGCAAAATCTACCAGAATTCCATGGAAGATACGCTTGCCATTCGGAAAGTGCCGATTGGAAATAACGGAAAGCATGGCGATCTTCTGATCACTTCCGCATTCGGTATCTCGGAGTCATCTCAGAATAAGGATCTGGCGGCGGAGTATATCAACTTCTTTGTCAACAATATGGAAGCGCAGAAGGTATTCAATCAGGAACTGGGTGTGCCAGCATCGCTTACAGTGCAGGAGGAACTGGCCAAGACGGCAGATCCCAGCGATGTGATGGCAACAGAGTATGTGAATATGGTTGCAACGCAGGCGCCGCCGTTCGTCGCGAAGGCTCCTGGCGTGTGGGCGATCCAGGATGAGATCAACGGTACGGCGGAAATGGTGGCCACCGGTATGATGACAGCCAGGGAAGGTGCAGAACATATCATAGGTATTGCTAACGAGATAATCGCCGAGAACGCAAATTAGCGGATGCAGGGCATGAAGTGCTGCTGTCAAGGCAGCACTTCAGCTTTCTAAAGGAGGCAGACATGAAGAAAAAATGGAGTGAAAAGTATGCGGCATGGGTATTTCTGCTGCCCTGGATCATTGGTTTTCTGACGTTGACATTTGTGCCGATGATCATGTCATTTTACTATTCTTTTACGAATTACAATTTACTACAGCCGCCGAAATTCATCGGCATTGACAATTATATCAAAATGTTTACGACGGATCTGCATTTTACGAATGCGTTGAAAGTTACGTTTATTTATGTGTTTGCTTCGGTTCCTCTTCAGCTTTTGGTATCTTTGATTCTGGCTTTTGTTTTGAATAAAGGAATTAAGGGGCTTTCCTTTTTCAGGGCGGCATTCTATATTCCGTCGCTGCTCGGTGGAAGTGTGGCGATCTCGATTCTGTGGCGTCAGATTTTCGGCATGAACGGCATTTTAAATATGGTATTGGATATGTTTGGTCTAAATACGGGGATCAGCTGGGTCGCCAACCCGAAGACCGCCGTATGGACGCTGGTCATTTTGCGTATGTGGCAATTCGGATCTCCGATGATCATCTTTCTCGCCGCGATCAAGCAGGTGCCTTCAGAACTGATGGAGGCGGCGGAGATTGATGGGGCAAACAGATTCCAGAGAACGATTCGGATTATGATTCCCATGATCTCCCCGATTATTCTGTTTAATCTGGTCATGCAGATCATCAGCGCTTTTAAGGTGTTTACGGAATCTTATATTGTCAGCGGCGGAAACGGCGGTGTCCTGGACAGTCTGTTATTCTACACGCTGCATATTTATAACGAGGGTTTTGGAAAGATGCGTATGGGTTATGCCAGTGCCCTTGCTTGGTTCCTGGTACTTATTATCGGCATCCTGACGGCGTTGGTATTTTGGATTTCAAACAAGTTTGTTTATTATGATTGAGAGGAGGAGAGCCATGCACAGAAAAAGAAAAATCATGAACAGAGTAAAATTCGTCGTGCTGTTTGTCTTTGCACTTCTCATTCTCTATCCACTTTTATGGATGCTTGCCAGTTCTTTTAAACCAGAAAGTGATATCTTTAAGAACATGGGACTGATTCCGCAGACGTTCACGGTGGAAAACTATAAGATTGGATGGCAGTCGAACGGCAGGGTGACGTTCGGCACTTATTTTAAGAATTCGATTTTGATCTCCATACTATGTGTGGTCGGAAATCTGGTTTCCTGTACGCTGGCGGCATATGCCTTTGCACGGTTGAAATTTAGGTTTAAGAAGCTGCTGTTTGCGTTGATGATGATGACGTTGATGCTGCCGCAGCATGCGATTATCGTCCCGCAATATGTGTACTTCTATAAACTGGGATGGATCGATACGGTGATGCCGCTTGTGGTGCCGAAATTCCTGGCCACGGATGCTTTCTTCGTGTATCTGCTGATCCAGTTTATGCGGGGAATCCCCAGAGAACTGGATGAAGCGGCGATCGTGGACGGATGCAGCACTTATGGCGTGTTCTTCAGGATCATACTGCCACTGTGCCGTCCGGCATTTGTCACCACCGTTATTTTTACTTTTATGTGGTCCTGGAACGATTTCTTTACCCAGATCATTTATTTACGGCAGGTGGAAAATTATACGGTGACACTGGCGCTTCGCATGTTCATCGATTCGACGGCAAAGAGCGCTTATGGCGCCATGTTTGCAATGTCCCTTCTGTCCATGCTTCCCATTATGATTTTATTTGTATTCTTCCAGAAGCAGTTGATTGAGGGTGTTGCCACAAGCGGATTGAAGGGGTGATATTTTATGTTACGGTTAGCTGCGTCGTCACTTACATTTGACGGCTTTGTCAACAATAATTTCGCGGATTTGTTCCGGGATGCGGGGCGTTTGGGATACAAAAGGATTGAGTTTAACTGCTGGTTTGCGGAATCTCTGACGCCGTGCAGGATCCGGGAGATGCGGCGCAGGTGCGAACAGGCAGGGCTGCAGCCCATAGCGCTTCATGTATCGGCGTTCGGAGGTCTGACCTCGGAACAGCTTGCCTGGAATACCGCGCACAAGCTGCGTGCCATGGAAGCGGCTGTGGAACTTGGTTGCAGGAGAGTGGTTGCAAGCGGTATGGATGAAAGCAATACGCGTCCGGAT
>CAYXKS010000004.1:18151-41457 GCA_964465725.1 uncultured Bacteroides sp.
GGATTCATCACCTGCATCTGAAGGAAAACAGGCAGTTTGGGAAGAAAACATTCTGTAGATTTGGCTGTGGCGGTACAGATAACGAGGCAATGATCCGGGAAATGTCAGAGAAAGGATACAACGGTTATATGTCCGTAGAACTTTCTCCAGAAGTGGGAGAATGGGGAGATTTTGTCCCGTTTACGGATGAGGACAGGACGAAGCCGATCGCTCTGTTTTCCAGATACGAATCAATCTAAGCACCGCATTATACCGATGAAAGCGGGATAAGAGCAGCGCAGAAATGAGGATAATTATGTTAAAAACAATCGTGATTGGTGCGGGCGGCATCGCTGCGCAGCACTGTGAGGCCATGAAGAAGCTTGGCGTTAAGATCGTCGGTATCTATGACGTCGATGCGGAAAGAGCCAGGAAACTGGCCCTGAAATACGACAGCAAAGCTGTGGAAAACCTGGAAGAGGAAATGGTGCAGGCTGATATGGTACATATCCTGACACCGCCTTCGATACGCACGGCATATGTGGAGATGGCGGCCAGAATGGGAAAACATATCATGATGGAAAAGCCGGCGGCCGTGACACTGGAGGATGCCAGGGCAATGGAAGCATGCGTAAAGAAGTACGGAGTGCAGTGTATGATGGCGTTCACGCAGAGATTCCGCAAGGGCTATCGGATCGTGAAGGAGCTGATGGATGCCGGAAAGATCGGGGACGTGGTTCAGGTATTCTGCTTACGAGTAGGGCCAGGACCGGGATTTAGCGGTACGCTTCAGGACAGTTGGAGAACGGACAGGAAGTTCGTATGTGGTATGGCGATTGAATCGCTCTCTCACGATATTGATTTCCTTCAGTCTCTTGCAGGAGATATCGTTCAGGTGTCCGGCAAAGTGAAAGGAACCGTAGCGGCATTGCCCGAATTTGATAATAATGTGGACGCCGTGCTGACATTTGCGGGCGGTGCGGTCGGCACATTGACGGCAAGCTGGTCAAGCCATATTCCTTATAATATTAAGGGTGTGATCGGCACGAAAGGATCTGTCTTCCTGCAGGGTGACGATATCTGGGACAATACAAAGGTCATTACCAGATTGTCGGATGGAGATACAATGGTGGAAAACCTTCATGATATTTATCAGGAAGGCGAAGGATATCTTGAAGAAAATCGTGTCTTTGTAGAGTGTATCGAAACGGGAAATGCCGTTCCATGTGACCTGTCTGTGGGACGGAAAGTCCTGGAAATATCCCGAAAAATTCTGGAGACATCGGCAAAGGAAAGGTATGTGTCAAGGATGCCATGAGCACAAGAATGAGGATTGGAGGAAAGAACACAGATGAAGAAAGGGATCTGCCTGACGGCGCTGTATCCGGAGGCCATGGAAAACGCAACTCTTCTTATGGAGTTGTTTGAGAAGATAAAAGGAAGGGATCTGTTTGATTGTGTGGAGTTCTATTTTCACGGCAGGCCGGAGGAGGAACTGCAGATAGGAGAGAGGCTGCGGACGCTGGGACTATCTTCCGTATTCCTGGCGGGGTTTCCAATTAAACGGGATAAAGTGGATATTTCGTCGCAGAATGAAAAGAAGCGTCTTGCGGGTGTGGAGGAATGCAGGAAGCTGTACGAAAGCGCCGTTCGTCTGCAGAGCGACAAGATGTTGATCATAAGCGGTCCGTCCTGGAAGGATGAGGACAGGGCCGGGATCATCCGGCAGACACAGAAGTCTCTGCGGGAGATTGAACAGCAGACACGAAGCGGAGAACCGCAGCTGTCTTTGGAATTTTTTAACGACAAAGGGGAACCATGGCTTGCCGTCGGAGAGATCGATCTGGTGAAGGAGTTGTTTAAGGGAATGCCGGGAACCAGGATCGGCATCACCTTTGATACCAGCCATACGGCACAGCTTGGAGCGGATGTGCTGACGGCTTTTGAGACGCTAAGGCCCTGGATTTGCCATTTGCACCTGGCCAATTCCGTTTCCCGTGACAGAAGTCATCCGATGTTCGGGGACAAGCACCCATTGTTTGCGACAGAGGGCGGAGATTT
Organism: uncultured Bacteroides sp.; assembly: GCA_964465725.1. Taxonomy (GTDB): domain Bacteria; phylum Bacillota; class Clostridia; order Lachnospirales; family Lachnospiraceae; genus UBA3282. Next base: position 20,192 of record CAYXKS010000004.1, read on the forward strand.
TTCCATGACAGAGATCAGAGAGATCTATGGGACATTGGAACATAGAGGGTATTTGGAGCAGGTGAATGTCTGCTCTGTGGAAGTGATCAGCAGGGGAGAAGAAGATCAGTACTTTGAGAAAACCTGCGAAGAGGCGAAATTTATCTGGGGATCAATTTAAATGAAAAGAGGAGAAGAATATGAAAGCATTATTAAAGAATACGAGAAAACCGGGCGTAACGATTGCAGAAGCAGAGGTGCCAAAGATCGGCAGAAAAGAAGTTCTGATCAGGGTGGAGGCGTCTGCACTGTGCAAATCGGACGTGGACGTATACGACTGGACACCGCTTGTGGAGAAGGCAAATTATGATCTGCCGTTTATTATGGGGCATGAGTTTGCCGGCACTATCGTGAAGGTGGGAGAGGATGTACAAGGCTATCGGGAAGGGGACAGAGTGGCAGGCGAGACACACATTCCCTGTGGATACTGCGAGACCTGCAGGACCGGCAATCAGCATATCTGCGGCAATCATATGGGAGTATTGGGCAGAACGGTAAACGGGTGCTTTGCAGAATATATTGCGCTCCATGAAAAAGCGCTGATTCGGCTGCCGGAGAATCTGTCGTTTGAGGAAGGAGCGATTCTGGAGCCTTTTGCCACCGCAATGCATGCCGTCTCCAAGGCGGATCCTTCCGGGAGATCGCTGCTGATCGCAGGTGTGGGCACCATCGGACAGATGGCGGTAGAGATCGCGAAATTTCTGGGGTGTACGAAGATATTTGCGTTGGATATTGACGAAAAGAAGCTGGAAGAGAGCAGAAACAGAGGCGCCGACGTTGTGATTAACGGGTTAAAGGAAGATTTGACGGCGGTAATCAGACGGGAGACGGACGGTATCGGCGTGGACGCAGTCATTGATTTCACAGGTAATGAGAGAGTGATCAATCAGGAGGTAGAGGCGGTTAAGATCGCCGGCACAATCGTGCATGTAGGTATGGTGGAAGGAACATTGACCTATCAGAATTTTATGTACGGTGTCGTGTATAAAGAACTGATCGTGACAGGAATTTTCGGCAGAAGGATGTATGAGACCTGGACGGAAGTTATGAACATCTTAAGAACCGGCAGGATTGATCTGCACAGTTTCGTGGCGAAGAAGAGGAAGCTGGATGAGTTCGAAAAAGCGGTGGAAGAGTTTTCCTCCTATTCGGGCAGGATCGTCTTTGTACATAATGAAAATGGGTATATGTAAAAATTGTCATACGGAGATTGGTTACAAGGAATTTAGTGACGGAAAGAGGTAAATACAGATGAGCAGAAAAGAAACCATGGATGGCAATACCGCTGCGGCGATGGCATCCTACTATTTTACGGAGGTGGCGGCGATCTATCCGATCACGCCCTCCTCGCCTATGGCGGAAGCCGTGGACCAGTGGGCGGCGGACGGCAGGGAGAATATTTTCGGAAAACCGGTCAGACTGATAGAAATGCAGTCTGAGGGTGGTGCAGCAGGAACGCTTCATGGAAGCCTGCAGGCGGGGGCATTGTCCACCACCTACACATCTTCCCAGGGATTGTTGCTAATGATCCCCAATTTATATAAAATCGCGGGAGAATTGCTGCCCGGTGTGCTGCATGTCAGCGCCCGGAGTCTGGCGTCTAACGCGCTCAGTATTTTCGGCGACCATCAGGATGTCATGAGCATCCGTCAGACAGGAGCAGCGCTGCTTTCTTCCGGAACGGTACAGGAGTGTATGGATCTGGGGATCATTGCCCATCTGTCGGCGATCGGTTCCAGAGTCCCTTTTGTGCATTTCTTCGACGGGTTCCGGACCTCGCACGAAATCCAGAAGATCGAAGTGGTGGAAGAAGACACGGCAAAGAAGCTTCTGGACAAAGAGGCGGTGAAGGCTTTTCGCGACAGAGCGTTAAATCCGGATCATCCTGTACTGCGTGGCACTACGCAGAACCCGGACATCTTTTTCCAGGAGCGGGAAGCTGTTAATAAATTCTATCTGAGGCTGCCAAAGACGGTACAGCAGTATATGGACAGGTTTGCGAAGGAGACCGGAAGAAGCTATCATTTGTTCGACTATTATGGCGTGAGGCAACCTTCGATCGTGCTGGTGGCGATGGGCTCTTCCTGTGAAGTAATTAAGGAGACATTGGATTATTTGAATGCAGTAGAACCCAGATATGGTCTGGTGCAGGTACGATTGTTCCGGCCATTTCAGGCAGAAATGTTCCTGCAGGCTTTCCCGGAGAGTACGGAAAAGATTGTAGTGCTGGACAGGACAAAAGAACCGGGAGCAAACGGGGAACCTCTCTATCAGGAAGTCTGCGCCGCTTTTTACAGGAGAGAGAAAACGCCGCTTATTATCGGCGGGCGATATGGGATTGCTTCCAAGGATTTCGGGCCGGAAGATGTGGCCGCGATTGTTGCAAACGCAGAGAAAGACAAGCCTTTAAACGGCTTTACGGTGGGGATTGAGGACGATGTAACGCATCTTTCGCTTCATGTTGACAAGGAATTTGCGGATACCGCACCCGCTGGTACGGTCAACTGTAAGTTCTGGGGTCTTGGATCAGACGGAACGGTCGGAGCGAACAAATCGGCGGTAAAAATCATCGGAAACCATACGGACCGATATGTACAGGCTTATTTTGCCTATGATTCCAAGAAATCCGGCGGGATCACGATCTCCCATCTTCGTTTCGGAGAGAGTCCAATCCGGTCTTCTTATCTGATCAGTCATGCGGATTATATCGCTTGTCACAATCAGGTCTATGTGAACGGATATGATCTGCTGGAAAGTATAAAGGAAAACGGCATATTTCTGCTGAACTGTGTCTGGGACGATGCGCAGCTTGACGAACACCTTCCTTTGACCATGAAGCGAACGATCAAAGAAAAGAAGATACGTTTCTATACCATCGATGCGGCGCATCTGGGGGAAAGCTTGGGTCTTGGGAAACGGATCAATATGATTATGCAGACTGCTTTCTTCGCATTGGCGAATATCCTTCCCTTAGAAGAGGCGATGACCTGTCTGAAACAGGAAGTGCAGAAAAATTATGGACATCAGGGGCAGAAGGTTGTTGACAGGAACTTTGCCGCCATCGACGCGACGGTGGATAAGCTTCATAGAGTAGATGTGAATTTTCTTACCTGTGAAACAGCCTGTGAAGAGAAACGGGATATTTCCACGGGAGATGAGAAACTGGACTTCTTTGTCAACAAGATTATGATGCCCATGAACAGCCAGAAGGGAGACGGGATCCCTGTCAGTGCCTTTGATGGCATCGAGGACGGCACGTTTCCTACGGGCACTACCTGCTATGAAAAGCGGGGGATCGCTCTGGAAGTTCCCGAATGGAATCCGGACAGATGCCTTCAGTGTAATCAGTGTTCCCTGGTGTGTCCGCACGCGGTATTCCGTCCGCAGCTTCTCACAGAGGAGGAACTTGCAAAGGCTCCTCAGAGAATCAAGGATCTGGCGCGTCCGGCAAAGGGGTATCCGGGGAAATATTTCTACATGGGATTTTCACCTATGGATTGCACAGGCTGCGGCAACTGCCTGCATATCTGTCCGGCAAGGGAAAATGCGCTGACAATGGCATCGCTGGAAGAAAGAGAGCAGGCGGAGAAGGAGAGTTGGGCGTGGCTGGAAAATCGGCTTGGTACGAAGACTCTCTCTAAAGAAAGATATAATGTTAAGGAAAGCCAGTTCTTACCTTCTTATTTTGAATTTTCCGGAGCTTGTGCGGGATGTGGGGAAACGCCGTATGCGCGTCTGGTCACGCAGCTTTTCGGTGACCGGATGATGATTTCCAACTCCGCGGGCTGTGCTACCGTATGGGGTGGCAGCGCGCCGGCAGTGCCATACAGAAAAGACGATAAGGGACATGGGCCGGCCTGGGGATTCTCGCTGTTTGAGGACAATGCGGAATATGGATTGGGAATGTTTCTCGGTTACCAGGCTGTGAGAGAGGAGATCAAGTCCCGTCTTGAAAGGATCTTAATGCAGATTTCCAGTCAGCAGGGACAGGAGACGCTGGCAAAGGCGGTCGGCGATTGGCTGGCAGGATACGGACAGGCACAGCATACAAGAGAACGTGCGCAGACGCTGATTGAAGAACTTGAGAAGAACAGGGAAATTCCTCTTGCGGGGGAGGTTCTGGAACGTCAGGACTATCTGATCAAACGTTCCAACTGGATCTTCGGCGGCGATGGCTGGGCTTATGATATTGGTTACGGTGGCCTGGATCATGTGCTTTCCACGGGATCGGACATCAATGTGATGGTGTTTGATACGGAAGTATATTCCAATACCGGCGGCCAGTCCTCCAAATCCACACCGAAAGCATCCATTGCTAAATTCGCGGCGGCAGGAAAACAGGGAAAGAAGAAGGCGCTTGGCATGATGGCCGCGCAGTATGGGGATGTCTATGTGGCGCAGATTGCGCTGGGGGCAGATCCCGCTCAGGCCATCAAGGCGATCCAGGAGGCGGAAAGTTATCCGGGGCCTTCTTTGATTATCGGTTACGCGCCCTGCATCAACCACGGAATCAAAGGAGGTATGGGGCAGACCAGACAGCAGCAGAAGAATGCGGTGGAGGCCGGATATTGGAATCTGTACCGCTATGACCCCAGAAGGGCGGCCGAAGGCCATAATCCTTTTGTACTCGATTCCGGAGCGCCGAAGAAAGGATTTCAGGACTTCCTGATGAGCGAGGTGCGTTTCTCCTCCCTGCGCAAGAAAGATCCTGCGTTGGCGGATAAACTGTTTGCGGAAGCGGAAAAAGAGGCGGCAGAACGTTATGAACGGTACAGAAGGCTCAGTGAGGAGGAGTAGGAAACGGTCTATGAAAATAAATGGAATTTTGATTGATCCTGTTGATCATGTGGTGACACTCTCTACGGCGGCAAAGGCCGGCGACATGGTTTTTTATCTGAAGGATGGTAAGGTGTACGGCCAGGTCGCCGCGGAGGAGATTCCCCAGTATCATAAGATGGCGATCACTTCCATTGGGAAGGGACAGCAAATCATGAAATACGGGGCACGGATCGGGGAAGCGACGGAGGAAATCGCCGCGGGAAGCTGGGTGCATACCCATAATCTGCAAAGTGCCGGTATGATTCAGGAGAAGGACGAAGAAGCGAAAGCAGTGCGTACGGAACACATGGAAACGAAGAAGGAGGGGTTATGAGAGGATATATAAGACCGGATGGAAAAGTAGGAATCAGAAATCACGTACTGATCCTGCCATGTTCTCTGTGTGCCAGCGAGACAGCCAGGTTTGCGGCGCAAAATGTTAGGGGAACGGTGTATGTTGCGAATCAGGGTGGTTGTTCCTTAAGCCGCCGGGATCTGCGGGTCACGCTGGAAACTCTGTCAGGACTTGCGGCCAATCCGAACATATATGGGACCATTCTGGTCGGAAATGGATGCGAGGTGGTGCAGACATCACTCCTTGCCGATAAGATCAGACATAAGACCTGTAAGCCGCTGGAGGTCCTGGTGATCAGGGAGGAGGGCGGCAGCGTCAGGACAGCTGCGCGTATCGTGGAACTGGCGGAGAAAATGTGTGCCAAGGCGGATCAGGTTCCTGCAGTGGAAACCGCCATAGATCAGCTGATTCTGGGAACGGAGTGCGGCGGATCTGACCCCACTTCCGGACTTGCGGCCAATCCGGTGGTGGGCGTGTGCAGTGATCTGCTGGTGAGAAAGGGCGGAAGCGTGATCCTGTCGGAGACACCCGAATTGATCGGCACGGAAGAGATCCTTGGAAAACGCTGTAAAAATGAGCAGGTAAAGGAACAACTTCTCTCCATGATAAAAGCCTATGAGCGGGATTTTATGCTGGTAGGGGAGAACCCAAGGAGTGGGAATCCGACACCAGGCAATATCGCTGGGGGCATTACGACATTGGAGGAGAAGTCCCTGGGGTGTATCCATAAGGCGGGAAGCTGTGTAATTCAGGAGGTTGTGGAATACGGCGCTCCAATTAACGAGAGGGGTCTTGTGGTGATGGATACGCCGGGTCAGGACATTGCGTCTATTATAGGAATGGCGGCTGCCGGCGCCCAGATGGTAGTGTTCACGACGGGGCACGGCACTCCCACCGGATCGGGGATCGTGCCGGTGATTAAATTAACCGCAAACAAGGAAACAGCGGTTCTGATGAAAGACAATATTGATTTTGACTGCAGCAGGGTTCTGACGGAAGGAAGACCCTTGGAGGATGCAGGCAGAGAATTGTTTGAACTGATAGAACGCGTAGCGTGCGGGCAGAAGACAAAAGCAGAAGAACTAGGATTCCAGGATGTCTCTCTGGCACGGTACTGTAATTTCGCATGACGGGTTTTACTAAAGAAATCAGATCGTACAGGCGTTTAGAAACTATTATTACAGAACGATAGGAGAAGAACTATGGGTTTTATGACGGCACAGGAGTATATTGAAAGCTTAAGAAAATTAAAGACAGTTGTATATCTGTTCGGGGAAAAAGTGGAAAATTTTGTGGATCATCCCGTGATCAGACCTTCCATTAATTCCGTGGCAATGACCTATGCATTGGCACAGAATCCTGAGTATCAGGAGATCATGACGGCGGTCTCCAACTTTACAGGTGAAAGAGTCAATCGATTCTGCCATATCCACCAAAGTCCCCAGGACCTGATTAATAAGGTAAAGATGCAGCGGCTGGTGGGAGAAAAGACCGGTTCCTGTTTCCAGCGATGCGTGGGGATGGATGCGTTCAATGCGATTTATTCCACAACCTTTGAGGTGGACGAAAAATACGGAACCTGCTATCATGAGAGATTCTGCGATTACATGAGATTTGTTCAGGAGCATGATTTGACGATCGACGGCGCCATGACTGATCCGAAGGGGGATCGAAGCCTTTCCCCCAGCAGACAGGCTGATCCCGATCTGTATCTGCATATCGTAGAAAAAACAGCGGAAGGTATTTACGTCACGGGGGCGAAGGCACATCAGACCGGCGCGGTAAACTCCCACGAACAACTGATCATGCCTACAATAGCGATGAAAGAAGATGACAAGGCGTACGCGGTATCCTTTGCTGTGCCTTCCGACGCACAGGGTATTACCATGATCTACGGAAGACAGTCTTGTGACACCAGGAAGCTGGAAGGAACAGGCTGTATGGACTGCGGCAACTGTAAATTTGGCGGACAGGAAGCACTGGTGGTATTTGACAGAGTGTTTGTACCCTGGAATCGGGTATTTCTCTGTGAAGAATATGAATTTGCCGGCGTTTTGGTGGAGCGCTTTGCTGGATATCACAGGCAGAGTTATGGCGGCTGTAAGGCAGGCGTGGGCGATGTTCTGATTGGTGCAGCGGCCGTGGCGGCGGAGTATAACGGTGTAGAGAAGGCCTCCCATGTGAAGGACAAACTGATCGAGATGGTACATTTGAACGAGACACTGTACTGCTGCGGCATCGCCTGCTCGGCGGAGGGAAAAGCGACCGCCTCCGGCAATTATCAGATTGATAATCTGCTGGCCAATGTCTGCAAACAGAATGTGACCAGATTCCCATACGAAATTGCGAGGCTTGCGGAAGACATCGCCGGAGGCCTGATGGTGACCATGCCCTCGGAGAAGGATTTTAATTCTTCGGAGGTGGGTGCGCTATGCCGGAAGTACTTTCAGGGCAGCAGTAAGGCGGATGTGATGGACAGAATGAAGATTCTCAGGCTGATTGAGAACATGACACTTGGAACGGCAGCAGTCGGTTACCGCACGGAGTCCCTGCACGGTGCCGGCAGCCCTCAAGCGCAACGTATTATGATTGGCAGACAGGGAGGCCTGGAAGAGAAAAAAGCGTTTGCCAGGAAGCTTGCAGGCATTGGAAATTGACTTTTTTATCGAAATGTAGTACAAATAGACTGTGGAGCATGAGTTCACCTATAAAGGTATTCTACATAAGAGGGGAGTGTGTGGGATTTTTGCAGGGCAATACCGTACTTACAGAAAATGCATACGATTATATACTAAATCAGATTTTAGATGGCACAATAAAGCCGGGAGAGAGAATCAGGGAAGATATGATTGCAGAGCAGATGGGTACCAGCCGTACCCCGGTGCGGGAAGCTGTCAATCAACTCGCTCAGAACGGATTTATCGATTATGTGAAAAGAAAAGGTCTGTACTGCGTGCAACTTTCCAGAAAGGAACTGGTGGATCTGCTGGAACTTCGGCAGGTTTTGGAGGAGTTTTGTTATATCAAATGTACGGAACGGGCTTCCAGGGAAGACATTAAGAGATTGTATGATCACATTGATGCTTTTCAGTCGCTTCCAAGAGAGGAGCAGATCAAATCGCATACACAATTCGATGTGAAATTTCACTTGATGGCGGCAGATATCTCAAACTCCCGCAGACTGATCAAATACATCAATGAGATAGAAACGCTGTCACTGATCGTGCGCAAGAATCTGAAAGACTTCAAATATATGGAGGATGTCATTGACCTGTCATGGATTCTGCATCGGAATATCGTCAAAGCAATCGAAGAGAAGGATATCAAGACGATCAAAGAGAACAATGACGAGCACATCAAACTGATGAAGGATACGCAGTTATTATAGGGGATATTACAGGGCGGCATAGTCGAGAGGCTATGCCGCTTTGCAGTTAAATGGATAATTCTGAACTGAGCCGGAAAAAATCAGAAGTGTAGAGGTAACTATATGCTGAAAACGATAAAAGGAAAACTGATCGCTTATTTTACAGCCGCCTTTTTATCTGTGGCGATCATCATTTGCGCTTATTATTATTATACGAATTATCATCTTCAGGAAAATCAGATTATAGAAAGTGTCAGCTCCAATATCAATTATATTCAGAGCAATATTAACAGAATGTTGATACGGTGCGAAGAGTTTTCGGATAAAATATATTGGGATGACCAGATTACCAAGATTTTGATAAGGAAGTATGATTCCAGGAAGTATTATTATAGTTTGGATGGCGATCTGGTCAATGCAATCAGTAATATTTCACTTTATCTGGATAATGACATTATATCGAAATATATCAATGGCATTGTCATAAAAGGAAATAATGGAAGGGTTATAAAATATGGACTGGATGCGGACTATATCGATATGGAAGAACTTATGCAGACAGAGTGGTTCCAAAAAAACAGGGATAATGATCATCTGGAATGGCTGCCCATGATCGATCATGATTCGCCGGTCATACAGGATAGATATCAGCTTCCCATTGTAAGAAAGCTGATATTAAATTATACTGGCCGAAACGTTGGGTGGTTGTTTTTCTCTGTTTCCCCTTCAATTATCGAGGATGTGGTGAAGGATTATGAACTTTCCGGTGATGACATTCTGATCATCTGCGACCGTGACAGAAATTGTATATACAGCAGCAATCCCGAACTTTTCGGCACGAATGTGGCCGGACTTCTGGATTCCTGGGGAGATGAGAGGGAGATCGATTATCATGATCAGAAATGGTTTGCGGTAAAGGATCATTCCGAATATTCGGATTTTACGATCATACAGTTGATTAACAATCAAGTTTTCCGAAGCCAGAGTGAGATACTGATGAAATCCACGATTATTATGATCATAATCATACTTGCTGTTATTTTCGTTTTGACAAGTATGCTCTCCAATATCCTGATGAAGCCGATCTCTAATATAACGAGAAGAATGAAGCTTATAGCGACAGGAGACTTTTCCGTTGACAAGTCACTGGAGGGGGACGACGAGATTGGAACCCTGGGAAAGGGGATCAACGGGCTTTCTCAAAGCGTGAACTCCCTCATGGAGCAGATGAGACGGGAAGAAGCGCTTAAGAAAGAGTTGGAGTATAAGACCCTCCAGAGTCAGATCAATCCGCATTTCGTATACAATGTGTTAAACTCCATCAAGATTATGGCACAGCTTCAGGGAGCGGACAGCATCTACATGATGGTGGAGAGTTTTGGCGAATTGTTGAAAGAGGTCTCCAAAGGTGTGGATGACAAGATTACCATAGTGAAGGAGTTTGAATTGCTGGAGCGGTATGTCTATCTGCAGAAGATCAGGAAGAAAGGACTGATCCGGACAGAATACCATGTGGAGCAGGGATGTGAAAACGCTTTGATCATAAAATTTCTGCTGCAGCCTCTTGTGGAAAACGCGATCCTGCATGGGTTTGAGAGAAAGAAGGGGATGGAGATTATACAGATCAGCGCTAAAAAGGTTGGAGATAATCTGTTGATCATGATTCGCGATAACGGTATTGGTATGACAGAGGAAGAGATCAGGCAATTGTTTCAGACGAATCCTGAGAGCAAGATACAGTACAACAAGATTGGTGTTAAGAATATCCAGGAAAGGATACAAATCCTATATGGCCCTGAATATGGTCTGCTTTATGAAAGCGAACCAGACAAGTATACGAGAGTGAACGTGCTGCTTCCATTTGAAGAAAAAGGGGGTGAAGATATTGTATAAAGTGGTTTTTATTGACGATGAGACATTAGTGAAGGTAGGGCTTCGATCTATGCTGGATTGGGAAAAGGAGGAATTTGAGATTGAGGGTGAAGCCTCAAACGGATGTGAGGGCTTAGAACTGATTCTAAAGACACAGCCGGATCTTGTGATCACGGATATCACCATGCCTGAAATGGATGGGATCGAAATGATGCAGCGAGTGAAGGAAAGCGATCTGAATCCGATATTCATCGTCCTTAGCAGTTATGACCAGTTTGAACTGGTAAAGGGAGCGATGCAACTCGGGGCTCGTGATTATCTGCTGAAATTGAAGTTGAACAGTGAAATGCTTCGCGGCATGCTGGAGACAGTGAGAGAGGAGCTGGGAAAAAGAGAAGGAAGAATGGATCGGAAGAGGGGACGTTCCGTGTGGGAGGCGCAGGAACTGCGAAAGGCCTTTTTGAAGAAAGCGGTTCTTGGCAGCGCTGTGCAGATGGATGGTGAAGGAATCGATCCGAAATGGGAAGAAAGCCCTGTGCGTATTATTTATATTGCGACTAATGCGCAGCAAGTGATCGGCACAAAGGATGAGGCGGAGAAGAAGATCTATTTGGATACCATCCGGAATCTGATCGAAGATATTAGCGGAGAGTTCTTTGAATCCTGCTGTATCGAGTGGGAAAATGGAAGATTTCTCATCGTATGTTTTGACCAGAGTCGGGAAAATGCGAAGAACGATTCCAATATGATGGCGGAAGCAATCATTGACGTATTGATGCAGTATAGTAATATTCGGGCTTCTATAGGGATCAGCGGCAGTGTGTCGGGATACGAGAATTATAAGGAAGCGTATCTCCAGGCAAAAAGGGTGCAGGATCACCTTGCGGTGGAAGGATATGGCAGGGTCAGCTTCTTTGAAGATACGACAATGGCTGAGATTTCTTCAAGGAAAGGCGTCTCCGGTGATTCCTTCAGCGCCGGAAAACTTGCGTCGATCTGTGAAACGCTGAATCTGGAGGAATTGGAGCAGGAGGCGGGTCAGGTTGTGGAAGATCTTAAGGAAAACGGCGTGAAGCCCGACAGTGCCGCGTCCCAATGCGCCAGATTTATGTGTCTTTTGGAGGAATACTTAAAACAGAATTGGAGTAACCGCTACAGAGGTGTGAGCATAAATGACTATATGAAAAGAATGTACCAGTCTGACACAATTGCGGAAATTGTCGAAGTCTTCGATTACTATATTGAGGAAGTTAGGAAATTTTTTGAATGTCAGAGTGATAATGAGCAGGAAAGACTTGTGCGGGAGGCGAAAAAATATATCAGAGAGCATGTATATGAAAATATAAGCCTTAAGGAAATTTCCCAGGCCCTTTATATCAGTGCAGGATATCTGAGCGCGACCTTTTCAAAATATGAACCGATCGGAGTTGCAAATTATATCAACAAAGTAAAGGTTGAGGAAGCCAGACGGCTTCTGATGAATCAGCGGCTCAAGGTTTATGAGGTGGCGTTTCAACTCAAGTACGAGAATGCCGGCTATTTTGCCAAGGTATTTAAGAAATATACCGGTTGTACGCCCAAAGAGTATATGGAACAAAAATAAGGTTTTGATCCGGACTGGTGCTTTTTGGATATAAATAATTCCTGTTTTCTGAAAATATTACATGTATATAAATCCGAAATGTGCATATAGTATATCAGAGTGCCTGTTTTGATTAATATAGTGTGCAAAATAACGGGAGAGTCGCTTTAAGCGGCTCTCTTATTTTGTTATACTTGTCACATAAATTACAAATAACTACTTTAAGAAAGGAAGGGATACATGAAAAAGTATATGGGGTATGAACTGGGAAGGGTAATAATCCTGAACCTGGAAAGAGATGATCTGTTGCTTGAGACCATAGAGCGGGAGCTGCAAAAGAGCGGGATCAGAAATGCTCTTCTGACAAGTGCGATCGGCTCCCTGCAAAAGGTGGTGCTTCATCGCGTAGTGGGAATGGGAAGAGAGCCTGAGGATGAATTTGTTACTTTAGAAAAACCGATGGAACTGGCATCTCTCCAGGGGGTGGTGCTGGACGGAAAAGCGCATTTCCATATGGTAGTATCAGATGTGGAACAGTCTTATACAGGGCATTTGGAGCCGGGAACCAGGATTCTTTATCTGGGAGAGGTTTCTTTAGTGGAATTAAAAGGTGTATCACTGTGCAGAGAGAAGAACAAAAACAATATAGGCATGATTGTGGAGAAGGAGGAGTGGCAATGAGGAAAAAAAGTTTAAAGAAATTGTTTGCGGTATCATTGACAGGGGCATTGACAGCATCCACTTTATTGATGGGATGTGGAAGCACGCCGGAGGAGGAAACAAAACCACAGGACAGCGAGGTTCAGGAAAGCACAGAGGAGGAAACCGCGGAGGCGGAGCCTGCCAAAGACAATACGGAGAGTACGGGAGAAACGATCGAGATCAAACTCTCCACCACATGGACGCAGGGGTCGGTGGTTCAGGAAGATATCGAAAATCTGATCGCAAAGTTTGAGGAAGAGCATCCCGGCGTCGTGATCGAGCATGACGCGCTTTCAACGGCGGACCTGCGCACTAAGCTGACGGTTCAGGCAGCGTCAGGGGATATGCCTGATGTATCCTGGTGTCCTCAGAGTTACGCCAGGGAATTTATTAAGGACGGATTGATCATTGACTGGGCCAATATCGTGAAGGAAGATCCCGACTGGCACGCATGGTTTGCGGATCCGGTTTTCGATGCTTTGACAGAACCGGACGGAAAGATACTATTGGCGCCTTTGGAAGCGAGTATTGACGGCCTTTACTATAACAAGGCCATGTTTGACGAGCATGGATGGACCGCGCCGAAGACATGGGACGAATTTATGGCCCTGATCCCGCAGATCAAAGATGCGGGAATTACGCCTATCGTCACAGGCGGTAAGGACAGCCGGTTCGCATGGATGGCTTCTGCCTTTCTGGTAAGGACAACAGGACTTGATAATTTCAAGAGTCTTTGCTATGGCGAAGATCTGACGAACTGGAATGATGAAGCTACCGGATTCCCTATGGCGGTTACCAAATTCAAGGAGATGGTGGATGCAGGAGCGTTCCCCAACGGTGTAATGGGTATGAGCGCTACGGAGGCTGACCAGATGTTCGCCAATGAAGAAGCGGCCATGTATTATGAAGGAACATGGAAAGTCGGAAACTTTGAGAGCGCAGGTGGAGCAGAATTCCTGGAGAAACTGGACAGGCTTGACTGGCCGGCAATGACAGACTGTCCGGATGGAAATCCGAATACCAGAGTCGGCGGCTGTTTTATCGGTATAATGGTAAAGGCCGGCAATGCCCCGGAAAAGGAGAAGCTTTGTATTGAACTTGCAAAAGCGATCTGTTCTCCTGATTTCGGAATACCGATCATGGAGAAGGGCGCACAGGTATATCCCGGCGTAGCGGAATATGATAAGAATACATGTTCTGACATTTTGAATAAGATGATCGAGGCTTTCCATTCCGCAGACAGCTATATCCCTTCCATGGATGGTATAGCGCCTCCGGCGGTGGATCTCGCGATCAAGCAGACGGCTTTCCCCGGCATTATTACGAAAGAGTTGGATGCCAAACAGGCGGTCGACGAAGTGCAGAAGGCGGCGGAAGATTATGCAGCCTCACTGGAAGCACAGTAAATTGCTGTTATTACGGATAAGCACCGGCCGCTTGGCGGCCGGTTGCTCATAAAAAGAGGTGTAATATGATCGGAAATAAAAAACAGAAAGTATTAATTTATTTTGCTTTAACGATTGCAGCGGTTCTCGTCATACTCCCTCTTATGTGGTTGCTTTTTACATCCTTTAAGTCCCGGGCTGATCTTGCAAAAAATACCTGGGGGCTGCCCAAGGTCTGGGAATATTCCAACTACATAATAGCCTGGACGGGATCACGGATTCCGACCTATATGTGGAACAGCGTGAGGGCAACGGCAACAGCGATCCTGCTTACGGTCGTTCTGGCGACGCCTGTAAGTTATGTGATTTCCCGGTTTCGGTTCAAAGGAAATAAATTACTGTATCTATTTTTTATCGCAGGAATGATGATTCCGATTCATTCCACCGTGATTCCTATTTATACCATGGTGGGAAATATGAAGTTGAATAACAGTCTGGAAGTGCTGGGACTTGTGTATGGTGCATTCCGAATCCCAATATCGATTTTTATTCTGGAAGGCTTTATGTCCGCTCTGCCGAGGGAACTGGAGGAATGTGCTGTTATCGACGGATGTTCGACGGCGAATATCTTTTTCAAGATAATCGTTCCGCTGTCCAAAGATGGTATCGTAACGATCTCCATACTGACTGTTCTTTCTTCTTGGAACGAACTATTGATCTCCATGTTGCTGATCAGCACGCCATCCAAAAAGACTTTGCCCAATGGACTCATGGGATTTATCACGGAGTATAACTCGGAATACACGCAGCTGGCGGCTGGCATTATGATTTCCATCATACCTGCTATTATATTCTATGCATTTGCACAGGAAAAAATAGAAAAGGGTATGATAGCGGGTGCAATCAAAGGATAAGGCGGTGATGTGAAATGAAAATTACAAAAAAAAGCAGATTGACGATCATACTATTTATCTTACCGGCCCTTGTTGTGTATCTGATGTGGGTAATCTACCCGATCATCAGCGCTATATGGATGAGCATGCAGAAATCCGACACGCTGCACAGTAGCCATTTTGTGGGAATCGAAAATTACGTCAGCGTGTTTAAAGCCAGGCTGTTCTGGAAGTCCATGAAAATATCATTTATCTTTATTATTTTTACCACGGTATTCCAGGTGATCCTCGGATTCTTATACGGATATCTCGTGTACTTACAGCCCAGGGGATATCGGATCTATAAGATCCTGCTGTTTGTTCCCAATGTGCTGCCGTCTGTTGCTACCGGTTTTATCTGGAGTTATATTTACAGCCCGAGCATGGGGATCTTAAAACCGTTTATGGAGGCGGTAGGACTCGGACAGTATTACATATCACCGATCGCGGATCCGAAACTTGCCCTGGGGGCGGTGATCTTCGCACAGATCTGGTGCGGCCTGGGCGTGCAGGTGATCCTGTTCAATTCGGGATTTATGAATATCCCGTCCGAGGTGATAGAGAGCGCGAAGATGGACGGGGCTACGGGCTGGAAAATGATAAAGACCATGGTCATTCCCATGTCCTGGGATATTACGAAGATGGTGATTATCCTGCAGACGATCGGTGCGCTCCGCTCCTTTGACCTGATCTATGTCATGACGGCCGGAGGACCTAACCATTCCACAGAAGTGCTGCCTATGCATTTGTTTGTGAACGCATTCCAGAACTTCAACCTGGGATATGGCAATGTGATAGCGGTGGTGTTGTTCGTACTTGCGATGCTGATCACGATCGTGATGAGAAAGGTTATGGAAAGGGAAAGTTTGTACAACTGATAAAGGATAAATATTATTGAGGCAATACGGATGCAATGGACATGATGTGGTTCTTCCGCGGAAGCTGTGCACTGGTTTGACTTAGTGATATTGAATAATAATAAACGACATAACATTTACGGAGGAAAGAAAAATGATGACAGATGCAGAACTGATTAAGGAAATCAGAAAGTACAGGTGCTCCGATCTCTCGGATGGGATGGATGCCATCGGACTGGTGGATAAGGGGACGATGAATGAGGCAATGCGTCCTCTTCGGCCCGGTATTGAATTTAAGGGATTTGCCTATACCATTAAGCTGCTGCCCAAATCAGATGCGGTGAAGGTATGTACGACCGTGGAAGAGTGGAAGGAAGAATTGGGAAAGGCGTGCAGCCAGATTTATAATTTTGTGGGACAGATTACACCCGAGAGAGCAAAGGATACGGTTATCGTAGTGGATATGGAGGGCGTAAGAGGAGGCCTTTGGGGGTCTGAGATCGCCATGACCATGATGGAGCGAGGAATCGAGGGTGTTGTACTGGATGGCGGATGCAGGGATTCCTATGAGGCAAATCTTGAAAATGCGCCGGTATTCTGCACAAAGAGAACCTTTACACATGCTTACGGAAGAGTGGAACCAGGTGATCTGAACATTCCGGTAAACTGCGCGGGCGTGACCGTGAAACCGGGCGATATTATCTGTGCGGATGATGACGGTGTATTGGTCATCCCCAGAGACCGTGCGGAGGAAGTGATGATGTTTGCCAAAACGCAGCTGGAGGATGATATTGCCGTTCGGACAGAGCACTATAACAACTTAGGTTTTGAACATGACGAAACGCTGGAGAGAATAAAATAATATTCCCGAAATATGGGAGAACCTGATCTTGTGGCCTGCAGGGCATGTTTCTTCTAAAATGCTGTTTAACATTTTAGAAACGTTTCCGCGGGCCTCATGCTTTTATGGATAATGCAAAGATGTGAGTTTGAGATATGGGATATGTCTCAATACAGTCTGTTCGGAGACTGTATTGGAGAGCAGACTGATGGAAAAACCAATCAACGGTTGCACGAGAACGGATTGGAAGAAAGGAGAAAGAACGATGCCTAATTCGACTCTCCGTTTGTGGGAGCCATTTGAAATTGTCCTCACGGCGGAAAACGAATATGAGAATTGTTACAGGGATGTCTGTGTGTGGGTTCATTTACAGGGACCCAGTTTTGACAGGAAATGCTTTGGTTTCTGGGACGGCGGCAATATTTTTCGGATCAGGGTGACGGCCACACGGCCGGGGCTTTGGACCTACACGACCGGAGCCAATGTGAACGATAAGGGACTTTCGGGCATCACGGGAGCGTTTGTGGGAGTGGAATGGAGCGAGGAGGAGAAGCGGCAGGTGCCCACCCGAAGGGGGATCATACGAGCCAGTGAGAACGGACACGCCATGGAATATGCGGATGGAACTCCTTATGTGATGGTCGGGGATACCTGGTGGGGGCTTGCAAGCTATCGGTATCCCTGGGCGGACGGGGAGGAGGAACACCCTGTCGGCCGGGATATGAACATGAAAGACATGGCGAGGCAGAGACTCCGCCAGGGTTTTAATACCGTGGGAATGATTGCGGCTTTCCCCACCTGGGCGGAAGACGGACAGGATGCATGGCTGATGCTGGATGACGGTCATGAGACCACCGTCAGAAATGCCTGGACCGTGGACGGCGCCACCAGGCGGGGCGCGAGGAAGGGCGCCGCTCCCTGTAAAGCCATGCACAACGAAGGCGGCCGCCCGTTCTTTTTCCCGGGCAAAGTGGAAGGGTACGAGGAAGTGGTGCCGGATTATGACAGGATCAACCCGGAGTATTTTAAGGTTCTGGACAAGAAGATAGACTGGCTGAACAGACAGGGAATCACGGTGTTTATCGAGGTACTGCGGAGGGACTGTTCCAAAACCTGGAAATATTACTATGACTGGCCCGTCGTTTATACGCGCTATATTCAGTATATTTTTACCCGTTATCAGGCGAACAACTGCATTTTCAGCCCAATCCATTTCGATGTAAAGATGAATACCATAGACAGCAGGGAGTTTAACGAGCCTGTTAATCTGCTGATCGACACGTACGGCAGGCCGCCCTTCGGCACGCTTTTAGGGACCAATCCCTCGCCCAGCACGCTGATCAATTTCGGCGGACAAGAGGAACAGCACTGGCTGACGCTGCACCAGACCGGGAACTGGAGAGAGCATGAGAATTACTGGTATCTGACGGATATCTTCCACGCCACGCCCGCATGTCCGGCGATCAACGGGGAACCCTATTATTCCGGATATCCGGAATCCGCCATGAGAATCGACGAGAACGGGAATACGGTGACGGAATTGGGGACGCTGACTGCCGACAGCCCGGAGGATCACTTCAACTGCCGGTCCGGGTATTACGGCAGTGTGTTGAGCGGCGCCTATGGGGGCGTGCTGGCGGGGTTCGAGGGATGCTGGGGTGCGAATGTGGAGGAGACGGCCCGCTATCACATTTGGGATACCATGACTTTCCCGGTAAGTTATCAGGTGCGCTATGTGAGGGATTTCCTTCTGTCGGAAGGAGCAAGATATCGGGAATTGATTCCCTGTGCGGATCTGGTAACGCCGAACAAAGCCGGGGAACCCTACGGATACAGGGGCTGGGCGTTTGCCTCGGCCACCCGTGAACGGGATCTGATCATGGGATATGTGGAAAAGGATTGTCCGAGAACGGCGCTCCGGGGACTGCGTCCCTATGAGAGATTCCTGTTTAGCTGGTTTGATCCCTGCAAGGGAACCTTCGGAGAAGAGATAAAGCTGTGTGTGAACTGCGTGGGAATGATCCCCCTTCCTGCTTATCCCGGGGATCAGGACTGGGCCTTCAAACTAAAAAAGATACAGGAACCCTACAGAATCGATACTTCCGAGCATCCCAAAACCTGCTGGGAAGCGTATGTGAAGCAAAAAGAGCAGAAAGGACCAGACTGTCCAATGACGTAAATATTCTCTGTATGGGAGGTTTAATACTGGCGACAAGGTACGTGAGGAATTGGTAACGGCATTTCTGAAGAATGAATTTGCAGCCGGGTGTTCCTCTCAGAACAAAGTGGATGCTTATAAAGAATATGACAGGGAAAGGGTGTGTGCGGAATGAGAGCAGAAAAAAGGGTCATAGACCATATTGAAAAATGTTACGCGCTTACGGAATTTACCTACGATAGGGAACGTCACTTGTTATGTTCGGCGGAAGGAAATGGCCCCTGCAACGCTTATGACCTGCAAGGAAATCGGCGGGAAACACTCTGGAAGGGGCCGGGCGGAGTTATGACCCTGCTGCCGCTTCCGGATACGCCGCAGCCTGTGCTTCTGGCGACTCAGGGTTTTTTCTCTCCGGACAACGCAGCCGGCGGGAAGCTTGTGTATTATTACCGAAAGGCGGGAAGCTGGATCTGTGAGACGCTGTGCGAACTTCCCTTTGTGCACCGCTTCGGGATCGTGGAAAGACAGGGGAAAAAATATCTGGTTGCCGCCACGTTGAAATCGGCGAATGCCTTTGACGGAGATTGGACCTGTCCGGGCAGGATGTGGACGGCGCCGCTTCCGGAAAATATTTTTCAGTATGATAGGGCGCATCCGCTACAGATGGATCCGCTGATCAGCGGGCTGTATAAGAATCACGGTTTTTGCATCAACCATGATGTGGAAGGCAGCTATGCCATGGTGGGAACGGAAAATGGAGTTTATACATTCTTTCCTCCGGAGGATTCCTGTGGGGAGTGGAGGGTTGAACGGATTTTTGATGAACCTGTCAGTGATATGTTGTATCAGGATTTTGACGGGGACGGAGAAAAGGAACTTCTCGTCCTGATGCCTTTTCACGGAGAAGACGTAAAGATTTTCAAAAGAGTGGAGAACGGGAATTTTGTCAAAGTATATGAACGGGAAAAGAAGCTTCCCTTTGCGCATGCCATATGGGGAGAAGTCATAGAAGGCAGAGTCTTCGCCTTTCTTGGGGGAAGAAGAGGAGAGAGAGAACTGATTGCCGTCAGCTACGACAAAAAGAAGGGAGAATATACGGAAAGCCTTATTGACAAAGGGGCCGGGGCGGCCAATTGTATGGTGTTTCGTGAGAAAGACGAGGTCAGGCTGCTTGCCGCGAACAGGGAGACGGACGAAGTGGCGATATATTCAATTATTGTGGACTGACAGATTTTATGATATGAAAATTGGCGCTTTTACTATAAATTTGGCGGAAATAAGGGGGCGGGGTACTCACCGACAAGATTTGGCATTTCGTGTTCAGGAAATGCGTATTTGTAAGAATATGCCAGTCCGAGGGTATGGGGAGCGGAAAAAATAATAGAAATACAGAAGTGCTATTTTTTTATGTGGTACCATTGGAAGCCAGATGAATGCAAAGGGTGGTGGAAGTAAGGGATCTGTGTCCCATCAGGGCTTTAATAGTAAGCAGGTCCACCTCGTCTTCATAAAGGTGGGTTCCGAATGCGTGACGGAAAGAATGGCAGGTAAGCCGGCGTTCCCAGCCGAGCCTGTCCTCATGGGCATGGATATGCCTGGAGAGGAAGAAAGTGTCAATAGGCCTGTCCTGCCCATTCTGTTTCGATAAGTGGATTTATAAAAAGAAGAAAATGACCATTAAGATTTATCTTTCTTACATTAGGAGGTTTCATGAAAGGATTTAACCGACCAAATCAATTATTTTCTCTCTGCGGTTTGAATTGTGGGCTTTGCCCCATGTTCTTGAATCAAAACTACCCCGGCTGCGGCGGTGAGGGGAACCAATCCTGCAAAATCGCAAGGTGCAGCATGGAGCATGGCGGTGTTGAATATTGCTTCCAATGCAGCGAATTCCCCTGTGAAAAATACGATCATATTGACGATTTTGATTCCTTTATAACACACCGAAACCGAAAATACGATATGGAAAAGGCCAAACGATTCGGGATAGACACTTATAATGCAGAGCAGACGGAAAAAGCAAAAATCCTGGAGGCTTTTTTGTCGGGCTATAATGATGGCCGCAAAAAGACACTCTTTTGTGTAGCTGTCAACCTGCTGGAACTGCAAGAGTTGCAAACGGTACTTAGAGAAATTGATCGTAAACCTGACATGGAAACACTGACGTTCAAAGAAAAAAGCGCATTTGCTGCTGGATTACTGCAGGATGCAGCGACAGCGAAAAATATCGATTTAAAACTTCATAAGAAAAAGGGATAATTTAAATATGCTACGATTTTTGCACATGAATCAATACTTATAGATCGTCTGATCTTCCAGTGGGAACATTAAAAAAAGAATATTTTACCAATCACGAGC
>CAYXKS010000005.1:0-2137 GCA_964465725.1 uncultured Bacteroides sp.
GAGTATGCTTCCTTTGACTGGTTTGTATACCGCGGCGAGGATTAGAGGGACCATGTAAAAATATGAAAAGAAGACCTAAGGCATCAAGACTTGTGCCCACTTTTCACAGAACGTTTGTGTCAGGGATGACATAGGACACAAGTAAGGAACTGTCCAAAAATAACTTGTGCAGATGACGCAGGACAAATTTGTACAGGCAAGGCGGAAGAGGGAGACGTGAACAAGTTATGAATGGGCTGTTTCTATAGTTAACGACATTAGAAATTTCGTTTTCAGCCTTGCAGAAGCTTCCGTATATGGCTTCTGCAAGAACTGGAAACAGAAATTTATTATGTCGTTTACTATAAGATAACGATCAGGAAAGGATTAAATGATGAAAGCATTGTCACGTATTGAAAAACGTAATGGCAGGAAAGTATTGGTGGTGGATGAAAAGCCTTTTATTATGCTGGCAGGAGAAGTTCACAATTCAAATTCCTCGTCTGTAGCTTATATGGAAGGAGTTTATAATCAGGCGGACGCGCTGGGGATGAATTGCCTGCTGATTCCGGTGACATGGGAACTTGTGGAGCCGGAAGAGGGAGTTTTCGATTTCTCTCTGATGGACGCCTTGATCATGCAGGCCAGAGAGCGGGGAAAGAAGCTTGGATTTCTCTGGTTCGGAGCATGGAAAAACGCACAGTGCTATTATGCGCCGGAATGGGTGAAGACGGATTTGAATCGCTTTAAGCGTGCGCAGATGGAGAAGGGAAAAAACTTCATCAGGATGGAGAACTTCCATGGAATGCCATATACTTCTCTGTCTTACCTGTGTGAAGAAACAAGAAAAGCTGATGCGAGGGCATTCGGCAGGCTCATGAGACATTTGAAGGAAGTTGACGGTGAAATTTGTACCGTAATAACCGTGCAGGTTGAAAATGAAACAGGTGTTATGGGAAATGCACGGGAGATGTCGGACGAGGCGGATGCACTTTTTGCGGCGGATGTACCACAGGGATTTGCGGATTATATGCGCAAGAGTACACAGACTATGGTTCCGGATGTCAAAGCGTCTGTGGAGAGAGGGGCGGACAACGGAAACTGGGAAGCGGTATTCGGAGACTGTGCGGAGGAAATTTTCAGCGCTTACCATATAGCGTCTTATGTGAATGCCGTTGCAGCCGCAGGGAAGGAGGAATACCCGCTTCCTATGACGGCGAACTGCTGGCTGGACAAGGGAGAGGAGCCTGGCCTGTATCCGAGCGGCGGTCCGGTATCGCGCGTGATGGAAGTGTGGAATTACTGTGCGCCCAATATTGATGTAATAGCACCTGATATTTATGTGCGGAATTTCCTGGAAGTGTGTGATGAGTACACCAGGAGAGACAATCCGCTCTTTATTCCGGAATGTGCGACGCACAGCTATGCGGGTTCCAGGGAAGTATATGCGGTGGGGCATTATCATGCCATGTGTTATTCACCGTTTGGATTTGAAGATATTGGTAAACCATTTACTGCACAGCAGTCATTCCTGTTTGGCATGGACGTAGAAGACCCGGCATTGCAGACTCCGCAAAGTGTTGAGGAGTATTATTGGTTCACACATAATCTCCGGGAAATGATGCCGCTGCTTACGGATAAATACGGGACATCAGACTTACAGGCGGTATCTTGTGAACGTAAAGAAGAGAATCGACTGTTATTTGGCACATATGGCTTTCAGATTGATCTGGCCAGTCAGTTGGTTACAGGTCGAAACGGAGTGTGCATGATTTTGAAGGAATCTGAGGATACTTTCTATGTCATGGTTCATGCGGGTGGTTTCACATATTTCTCTGTGGATTCGGAGAAGCCGAATGTGGATGTTCTGCTTCTGGAGGAAGGCTACTTTAAAGATGGCGTGTGGAAGGCCGGACGCAGGTTAAATGGAGATGAGGTGACAACGCTGGTGTATCAGGAGCCGACGTTGTTGAAATTGAAGTTGTTTGCATATGAATAAATAATCATTTCACGTTATTCGATCTCGTTGTAGAGGAAAGCGTTCAGGATGTTCTGCGGGGCATCATAATAAAAGCTGCTGTTGTAATCGTCTATTTTATCACGGACAAAGGAGTTGTAGGCAAGAAACAGCGCTTCGACCACATCAATTTTCTGTTCG
>CAYXKS010000005.1:2237-3566 GCA_964465725.1 uncultured Bacteroides sp.
TGCAGGTAAAAAATAAATCGTTTGCTTTGGGGTCTTCGCGTCCTGTCATTTCAATTCTCCGATGTTTTCTTTTATGATACTTCTAAATGTATACTATTAGGAAAGCTTTCGCAATACAGGAAACAGGGAAAAGTTTTTGCGTGATTTTTCTAAATAACAATCAAATACGCAGCAATCGACAACATAACCTGCAATATCGCGTACCTGAAAACTACTTGCGTGTCGGACCAGGCTCTGTTCTTTCTCATTTCATCGTGGATGGGAGTCCGTGTGTGGCTTAGGAAATGAATTTTCAGGAACCGAAGCAGAAATATTTTTACTAAACCCAGGCCGCCGTCGATAATTATCACAAACGCAAGCGGAATGAAACAGAAGGGATGGCCAGACTTCATTGCAATTATGGCGATGAAGAACCCCAGGGCGCGGGAACCGGCATCGCCCATCAACATGCTGCTTGGCGATGAATTGAAGCACAGATATGCCAGAACGCAGCCGATCAGAATATAACCGTAGGTGGCAAAGGAGCCGAGAGAGGCCGCGAAGATGCAGCAAAATGAGAAGATTGTGATGCTGCTTAATGTCGCGCATAGCCCGTCCACGCCGTCGGAACAGTTCGTCACATTAATACTCACCCAAATCAGGATGATTCCCAGAATACCATACAACACCGGATGAAGTGTCACAGTATTTCCGAAGAATATAAATGTCGTCGGATTATATTTTACATAGGAACTCATATAGACAACACAGATAATAAAGTCAATGAGTCCCTTCTTATAGTCGCTCCAGGGGATCTGGGATGCATCGTCCAGGTATCCGCTCAGCATTACAGACAGAAAAAGCAGGCAGAAAATGACATATTCAAGCGACACGGGCAGTATTAAAAGCGATACGGCCACGTAGCAGACGGAGAAGATCAGGCCGACTCCGCGCAGTTTTCCTTTTGATTTCTCGCCGTTGACGGCAAAGGCTCGTCCATGATCCTGCGGAAGAAAAGAAAAGCGGCAGCTCAGGAAGAACAATGTGATAAGCCAGGCGGCCAGGATACCGATCATTGCTATTTGCTGGTTGTTAAAGTGGGAAATTAGTAAATTGGATAACATGGTGATTTTTCATAAGCTTTTTTATGGCAGCTCATGATTTCCTTTCGTATTTGTTTGAATAGTAACAGTTGTTGTTACTTTGAATGTACATAATAAAGGCGAATGTGTCATGCTTTATTTTCTAATTATATTATATAATGCGTGTCAATGTAAAATTTTATTATATTTATAGACCCGAAATGACCCGAAAAATCAGTAAAATAACAGCAAAAGAGAGAAATAGCAA
>CAYXKS010000005.1:3666-29360 GCA_964465725.1 uncultured Bacteroides sp.
GACCCGAAATGACCCGAAAAATCAGTAAAATAACAGCAAAAGAGAGAAATAGCAAAGCTATGGCATCGCTATTTCTCTCTAATAATACTTTTAAAACAATCCTGAAAACAAATTTATCATTATTATCCTGAAAGTATATTTATCATTTACGCGGTTGAAAGATTCCCAGTCTCCTCCGTATTGTGGTGGCTGTAAACCGATACACGACATAGATCAGCACACTAAGCGCCGCCAGTATTCCCAGGCATACCGCCAGTGAGACGATTTCACTGAACACGATCTGCACGTCGTTGCCATAGAGCAATAGTATGAAGAGCAGGTATATGATGATCATTCCGACGATTGCAGGGATCTTGAAAACGTTGCTGCACTGGCAGCATACTTCCCTGCTTAAAAAGGCAGGAGAGGCGCCAAGTTTCTTCAGGTCATCGAAAATATAGCGGTTATTCAGAACTATCGTCTGGCAGCGGGTATGGCAGATGACGAGAGACGTCAGAATGCACACGATAAAGATGAACAAAAACATCATTAATAACACTGATGTGGAAAGCAGGAAGTCATTCTGATTCAGGATGCGGAAATGCGGCTGATATTCCCAAGTCAGACGAAAAGCTATGGAATCCGTTTTGGCAGGGTCAAGACGCATCATATCGGGTTCAGATTCCTGCCAGTCCGGTATACCTTTCTCTTCTGCCATGATCGAGGTAACCCGATTATAATATGCTGTTATAAAGCAATCTTCGCCGGACGAGGAGACTATAAGGCGGAAAATCGCTTCTGCGAACGGATAGGAGTCTTTTCCGTCGATATTAAAGTGCACAAACGTTCCCTTCCAGTCATTAGTCAAACCTTCTGAAAGCTGTTCATAATCTGTCTGGTCCAACACACGGTACCCGCGACTGTCGGTCAGCAGGTCATAGTGCAGCAGTCCGGCATATTCGGTGGCGATCTGCTTACGTGTAACCATGTTGGTGATGTGTCTTGCGGAGGAGGAAACGGAAAGGCTTGTTTCCTCTGTATTTGTAATACACAGATAGGTGCCGGGAAGAACATCTATAGTATCGTTGGTTAATCTGTTCCAGGTCTCTTCGGAGATCACTCTGTCTTCGCTGAGTATGGGATCGTACTCGGTAGACCAGTGCTTGCCGTCTTCCTGCATGACATCGGCCATGCCGCCAAATGCCAATGAAATATACTCAAATTCGGCCCAGTCTTTCAAGGAAAGGCCGTACTCTTCCGCAAGTTCCTCTACAGCAGCCTTGTCAGGCATTGTCTGGTCGGCGCGGTAATGATAGAAATAATCGTAGGGCTGGGCGGCATAAGTCATCATAGCGCCAATGGCTGTCATGGGGATATAGAAGATACCGAAACAGGAGCCGGCGATCAGCAGTGCGACAACAATCATGTTATTTACAGTCTGTCGGCCCTGAAATTTCATCATGCTTCTCGTAATGATATTCTTGTAGGGATTGTGCCTGTGGCTGACGAACCCATGTACGACAGCGTGCAGCATGATCATATATAATCCCACGAATGCCGGAGCATACAGAATATTCAACCATGCGGGAGGCAGAGTATTAAATGTATTCATATAAATTGTCGGGACACAGTATCCAGAGAGAACGCCGGCCAGTAGGAGCAGACAGCCTGCAGGCGCGCACCACTTTCCGAGTTCTTTTACGGGCTCGTTGATGTGTTCCTCACGGATTATTTCCATAATATTGGTCTTGCGAAGATACTGCCAGGCAGTCAGGCATGAGAAAGCGATCACCACCACCATAAAGGCCAGAGAGACAGACAGGCACCGCAAATCAAAGGAAAGAACCATATCGGAACTGTCGATCAGGACCAGACGGAAGAGAGTCCAGATAATCCAGATAAAAGGGAAACCTGCAATAACACCCGCTATTGAAGACAATCCGCTCGAAAACAAGACTTCCCGGAATAAGCCGGGTATAAGCCGCTTCCTGGATGCGCCCAGAGCCATCAGAATGCCCAGTTGTCCCGATTTATGCCGGAAGAAGAGGCTGGCGGCATAGACAGTGAAGACGACACAGCCGATCAGGGTAAGTACGAATATGGCATTCATCTGCTTGCGGCTGTCTCCGCCGGCGGGGAAAGCTGTCTGTACTGTCGGTGAGAACATCATTCCCGCATAGGCAGAAATAATCATCAGGGCGATAAAGTTACAGAATAAATAAAGATGCGCATGTTTTCTGTCAGCGCGCTGTAGTTTCTGTTCCATTTGTTTCATTGTTATAGTTTGTGTCATAATAATCTCCATTCTGCCACCTCCAGCCGGTGGCACAAATAGTTGAGATGAAAGGACTGGGTGGTATGGAGACGGCGCACCAGATCAGAGAATTTGATGAAAATATTATGATCGTTTTCCTGACGGGCTACGCCGATTATGTATTTGACGGGTACAGCGTGGGTGCATTGGACTATATCATAAAGCCGGTTACGGTACAGAGGCTGATGGAGCTTCTGCGCCGAGTCCGGGTCAGGTTGGAGCAGGAGGAAAAGCAGACCTTTTCATTCAAAAACGCGGATGGCACGTGGAGATTTCCGCTGCGGGATATCCTGTATTTCTATTCGGATAGGCGTAAAGTTACTCTGGTCACGAAGGATGGTAGTTATGCTTTTTATGCAAAGCTGGATGAGATCGGGGAGAAGTTGAACGGATGGTTTGTGAGGATTCATCAGCGTTATCTGGTCAATCCTGGTCGGGTGGATCATCTGGGAAGCGACTCTGTTACGCTGGGAGGGGAGGAGCTGCCCTGCAGCAGGAAATACAGGGAGCAGGCGGTGAGGAAGATTGCGAGATCAATGATGTAAAAAATAATAACAGCTCAGTCCTGGAATGAGCTGTTACAAAATGGAAAGGTGTATGGAATGCTGTTTGTTTCTTTATATATCATTATGCCATTGGCAGCTTTTCTCTTTAAAAGGACGATGGAAAAACTGATCGTTGTATCCGGGAAACCGTGGAAAAGGCTGTTAATGCTTTTTGCCTGCTGGCTATTGCAGGGGATGGTAATTTTTATAGGAGATGCGGTGAATATTCTGCTGACAATTCCGTTTTTTTTGCTGGTAGTCCAGATTGCATGTGAAGGAAGCTTCTGGAAAAAACTAACGATAGGATTGATGTTCTCCAGTACCGTTTTTGCATTCAGCGCTCTGAGGGACAATTTTTTGCTGCCGCCACATAATATATTTATAGAGCGGGGATGGACTCTTCTCTCCACTACGACTTGTACCACGGCTTTCGCGTTTGCATTATATCTGGGAATCAGGAAATTTGCGCCGGACAGGGACTACAGATTGTCTGATACCATGTGGAGACTGCTGCTTTTGCTTACCATTACGCCGGTTGGCATTATTTTGAGTGTAGTCGTACTGCATAACAGAAATCTGGACAGATTTGGAAGTGGCGGTTCTGCTCTGGTCTATTTTGCTTTATTCGTTGTTGCCCTTTTCTCCATTATCGGGCTGCTGTGGACGGTTACTGTGCTGGCGAGGCAGCAGAAACTGGAAGAGCAGAACATGATGGCGGAGATTAATCGCAGTTACTATGAGACTATGGAGGAGCAGCATTTTGCAATACGGCGGTTGAAACATGATCTGACCAATCACTTGTCTACGATGATGGCTATGCCGGAGTCGGAGAGAGAGTCCTATATCAAGAATCTGGTGGAAGACGGCGCAGTCACCAGAGCTTTGCAATATTGCGGGGATGTCACAGTTAATGCGGTGTTGTCTGTGAAGGAAGAGCAGATGAAGCGCTATCATATTAATTTGAAAACAGAGATAGAAATTCCGGGTGAACTTCCCTTTGAGAAGACGGACGTCTGTGCACTTTTTGCGAATGTATTGGACAATGCGGTGGAAGCCTGCAGGAAGCTTGACGAGGACAGACGGGAGATTTTTCTGAAAAGCAAGGCGCAGAAGGGGCTGTTCTGCCTGGAGGTTACCAATCCAGTCCTGAAGAGTGAAATATATGGGGAAGACAGGGAAAAAGAAGACGTTCGCCCAGATTCGAAATTACGGAACGGAGCCTGGATTCCGGCGACGTCCAAGCCGGACAAGGAGAATCATGGGCTGGGGCTTCGGAGTGTGAAGGAGGTTGCAGAGAGGCATCATGGTGCTGTGGAGTTGAAGATGGAGGAAGGATGGTTTGAAGTGTTTTTGTATATGCCGCTGTGACGATAAAGCACAGCGGCCCAGCCCAGGACTTTGTACTTGCTGCAAAGTCGATGGTTATCACCTCGCCCCGCCATTATTCTGCAAAGCACTGCCAATCAGCACCTTCTTTCCACAGAAGGCAAAGCCATACTTCCGTATGCGCTCTCTGGGGATTCCCTTTTCCACCAGATTTGTCTGATACTCTTTCTCCTCTATCTGACGCAGCGCGTCATTCACAGTATCAGCAAGCTCTTTTTCTTCCGCTTCCTGCACTTTAAACTCCATAATGATAGCATCATTCACGATAATGTCATCCTTGGTTTTTCTGGGCTCCAAAATTACATCATACCTTCCAAAACCGCTTTCCCGGTTTGATGTAATCTGATATCTGTCAGCAAGCTCCACGATCAGTCCAAGCACAAAACTGTGATAAAAACGTTCCGGCTCCTCCTTTGACGGATTCTTTCCCGTATCAAAATAACTGAAAGTGCTCACGGCAACCCTGTTCATATAAGCGTTCATAGCTTTCATATCGTTTGTCAATAAGGCTTTGATGAAATCATTGTATCCGTAAGCCGCCCCGCCAAACCATTTTCGGACCATTTTCCAAAACATAGCTCTTACCTCAAAATTCGTTAATTCCAGCTCATACTCTTGCTTCCATTCTCCAAATTCCGAAGTATAGGTCTCATATTTTTTTACTTTCAGATAGCCGCTGGCAAGCAGCAAGCTCCAGAGTGCCTGATCCTCCTCTTCCAGCATACTGTATACGATCTGCTCATCTATTTCCGCATGAATGCTTCCTCCCTGCAGAAGGGTTTCAAAGGTCTCTTTGACGTTCCTGTTGCCCTCCCGTATCAGTTTTCCCACAAGGCTGTTGGGGCTGCTGTTGGCCCAATATGCGCCGACCTTTCTTTCATCGAGGAAACTGATAATGGACCATGGATTATAGATATCCTTTTTTGATCCGAAGGTAAAACCGTCGTACCAGTCTTTTACTTGCTGCTTTTGTTCTGATAACCCATATTCTTTTAATGAAGTAAATACTTCTTCCTCCGTAAAACCAAATTTATCTGCATACTTTTCCGAGGTCGTAGTCACAACTTTCAAATTATTCAAATCAGAAAAAATAGATTCCTTACTTACTCTCGTGATTCCAGTCATAATGGCGCGTTCCAGATACGGGTTCGTTTTGAAGGTATAATTGAATAAACTTCGAATGAATCCGACGATTTCATCCCAATATCCATTGACATAGGCTTCCTGCATGGGCGTATCATATTCATCCAGCAGGATGATCACTTTTTTTCCATAATATCTGCTCAGAAAATCAGCCAGAGTTCTGAGCGATATTGTCGCTTCAGAGTCCGACATTTCTGCGCAGACCTTCTGATAAAAAGCTTTTTCCTTTTCATTCAGCAATTCTCCGGCCAGCAGGTAATCATGTTTATTATACTGCTCTTCTATGATCCTGCAGATATTTTCCCTCGCGCCTGCATAAGAACGCTCTTTAACTCCGGCGAAGCTAATGAAGAGAACCGGGTAGGTTCCCTGCAGTTTCCTGTATTTATAATCTCCGTCAGAATCCTTTTCTTCCCAGATACTCAGTCCCTGAAACAAGTCGCTTCTACCAGCATAA
The DNA here is from genome assembly GCA_964465725.1 of uncultured Bacteroides sp. Lineage (GTDB taxonomy): Bacteria > Bacillota > Clostridia > Lachnospirales > Lachnospiraceae > UBA3282. The sequence goes on from CAYXKS010000005.1 coordinate 9,491, forward strand.
TTAACAGAAAAAAATTTCTCAAGCATGCTCATGTTGAGGGTCTTTCCAAATCTTCTTGGACGTGTGAGCAGCGTCACTTCGTCATCGGCTTCCCACCATTCCCGGATAAGATCTGTTTTATCTATATAAAAATTATTCCTTGTCCTGATTTTTTCAAAATCCTGTCTTCCAATACTTACGACTCTTGCCATAAACGGCCTCCTTTTTAGAAATTTTGTTTTCAGTCTTGTATAAACATCCATTTATGGTTTTGGCAAGAACCGGAAACAGAAATTTGTTATGTCGCTTACTATAATTATCCGGCCTCTGTTTGTTACAGTATATCTGCTTTTTTATCTAAAATCAATCACTTCCATTATGGAGAATAACATTGACTTTTGTCGAATAAGCGTTTATAGTTAATAAGTAATTTGTCAGAATGCACAAGATGAGGAGGATTCTTATGGGGGAGAATGATTTAATGAATGCAAGAGGGCAGAGGTCTGTATTTACGGTCAAAAACATAGTGAGAGTATTTGCAATACTCTGCGTAATCTTTGTTTTTTGTCCTTCCTTTCTGGTATCGTGTTCAGGGGAAGAGGTAGATGTAAATATCATGACGGCAGTTGGAGGGGTGTCCGCCTACGGTGAGAAGGTTGTTGACCCACATCCGATTATGTTGATCTGTCTGTTGATACCGGTGGTGGTATTGGTGCTTACATTTTTGAAGAAATTTGCAGATAGGAAAACGGCGGGAATTATATTGGCATGTACCGCCGGAAATCTAATTATCTGGCTGATTTTTAGAGCGTCTGTAAAGAGGGTAGCGGAAGAGAACTATTGCTCGTTTGAGACAACGGGATGGTACGTGATTAATATAATTGTGATGGTACTGACAATTCTGCTTTCTCTGCTGGTTGTTTTAGGGAAAATGGGAATGGATATGGACTTGATAGTGGTTGTCACCGGTGGGGGCAAACAGGCTACGCTGGACCAGATGTCGGCGGCGGTGAATCAAATGTCAGGTGCTGTAACGCAGTTGGCGGGAAATGTTGCGTCGAATATCGCTTCAAACATGCATAACAGGGGTCCAAAGGAGAATGTCATCGGTTATTGCGCAAAATGCGGCAGTCCGATAGAATATGGATGCAAATTCTGTATATCCTGTGGAACTCCCGTGCCGGAAAGCATGATAGCGGAAGCCGAGGCTGCAAAGAGGGCAGAAGAAGAGAAGGCCAGGGCTGAGGAAGAGGCCAGGATGAGAGCGGCGGAAGAAGCCAGGAGAAGGGCAGAAGAAGCTAGGAGAGAAGAAGAGAGAAAGGCGGCAGAAGCAGCTATGGCTGTGCAGACCCCGCAGGCTGACAGTGCAGACAGACCGATGTTCTGTCAGAAGTGCGGTACTAAAATAGAAGCAGATGCAGTGTTCTGTAAGGTATGTGGCAATAGGATCGTGCAGTAATGCCATTAAGTTCACCGGATACGCATGGCAGTAATGACATGAGCGTGTAGAGTAGAGCTGAGATATTTGAAATACGGGCATTCTGTAAGAAAGACCTTGAGTGTGGCAGAAAATCGGAATGACATTTAAAGTTTGCAGGGTCTTGGATAAAAACAGGATAGAGATTCTGAATATCCCGGGCAAATTGTCCGGGATTATTGCATACATGGAAATCATGTTTGCTATTCATAATTGAAATGCGTATATACTGCGCATTTACGACCCAATACAATAGATTATGAGAGCATTTGCGCCTCGCCGAAGGCGACTTTAAATGCGCAAATGCCGTTACTATGAGCAGCTCCGGGCTGTAAATAGTAATAAATCATGGAGGAATGTAGAAATGTTTTGTGGGAATTGTGGGACAGAGAATGTAAATGAGGCGAACTTTTGCAAAGAGTGTGGAAAACCATTGAGTAAAGGAGCGGGACAGACGACAAGAATGCTTCCACCGCACGCAGGTACCGCAGGTGTAAGCGGTGCAGAGCCCAAAGAGGGAAAAGTCAACGCGGGCCAATTTATCGATAAAATAAAAGCGGTACCTAAAAAAGTATTGATTGGAGCATGTGCGGCGGTTGTTGCAATCATCGTGATTATCTGCGTTGTGGTAAATGTCGGCTCAACCATTAATCTGAATGATTATTTGACCGTTGAGACGAATGGATATGATGGATATGGTACGGCATGGGCGTCAATCGACTGGGATGCGATAGCAGCGAAATATGGAAACAAAATATCTTTTACCAGCCAGGCAACAAATGAGTACGGCGGACTTATTAATATGATGACTCCGGTGGAGGCCCTGCAGGATTACATCAGTGTAAGTCTGGAGGAAACTCGTGAGTTGTCAAATGGAGAAAAGATCGCTTACACGTGGAATGTTGACGAAAATGTTTCGAATCTGGTGAAATGTAAGATAAAATATAAGAATGACTCGTACACAGTATCGGGTTTGACTGAGTTAGAGACATTCGATGCGTTTGCAGGATTGGAGGTAGAGTTCAGTGGCATATCTCCTAATGGAAACGCCAATATCAATTATACCGGTTCAGGACTCAGTACATATGATTTTTACTGTGACAAGGTAAATGGATTGAGCAATGGAGATACGATTGTTGTCTCTATCAATGAAGACCGAATTGAATATTATGCGGAAAATATGGGACAGGTCCCGGAAAAACTGGAGCAGGAATACACAGTAACAGGATTGAGCAGCTATATCTCGACGATTTCGGAAGTAAATGAGGCCGGATTGTCTTTAATGCAGCAGCAGGCTTCGGATGTATTCAGCGCTTATATAGCGCAGAACTGGGGAGATGGCGAGGCATTGGAGAATTTTACCTATATCGGCAATTACTTGCTCACAACAAAGAGTAGCGATTCGTACTGGGGAAATAACAATGCGCTCTATATAGTATATAAGGCACAGGTCAGAAATGATTATTCATACGATGGAGATACTTACAATAAGCTGAATGATTTGTACTGGTATATTTGCTTTGAGAACGTGATGGTTGATTCCGACGGCAATCTGACAGTAGATATAACTAATTATCGCACTCCTAATGATAGATTTACGGTAGACTCCGGTGTCAGCAATGGATGGTGGAATACTCAGAGCTGGAGTTATTATGGGTACCAAACTCTTGATGATCTGTACAGGAAGGTAGTCGCAGCGAATATGGATACCTATAACCACGAAGATAATATTGATGAAAGCGTGGCGCCGGAAGCGGCTGCGATTGAGGAAACTGAGATTACAGCAGAAACAGGATATATTCTTCCGAACAGTGATAAAGAACCATTGACGAAGGCTGATCTTGAGGGATTGTCCGCCGAAGAGTGCAAGATTGCAAGAAATGAGATTTATGCACGTCACGGGCGGAAATTTAAGGATGAAGAATTACAGGCGTATTTTAATTCCTGTGACTGGTATGAAGGCAGGATAGATCCTGATGATTTCCAGGAAAGTGAGCTGTCTGATCTTGAAATTGCCAATAAAGATGTGATTGTCGAATATGAGGAGGAGAAAGGGTATAGATGATCCAAAGGATAAAATGTTTGACCGGAGTTTTGGCATTGGCGATATGTTTGTGCGGGTGTGGCACTTCTTTTGGGAATGGGGATACCTTAGAGAGTGATAATAGCCGAATGACGGGCCAGGATATTTCTGATATTGAAGATACGGACAATACTGTGGATCCGTATTCGCAGCCGGAGAAGACTGCGGCGGACAATACGGATGAAGATACAGAAGATGAAAAAATAACAGATGTATCTGACGTATCAGACGGGCAAAATGTGACAGCCGGCCAGACCATAACGGACGGGTCAGGTATGGTAAATGGACAAACCGCAGCAAGTGAAGGAAATGTGACAGTCGGCCAGGCCGCAACGGACGGAGAAGGTTCAGAAGCCGGACAGGATACGGCAGGCAGCGCAAATGTCGGAAAGAAGAATAACATAACAAACGGTATTGAACTGGAAGAGGTAATAACTACAGATAAAGTCAGGGTAAGAGAAGCTCCCTCGACAGATTCGAATATTCATTGCACCCTGGAAAATCGAACCCCTATCCAAAGAGTATCCGACGATGGTGAGTGGAGCAGGGTATATCTTGACGAAGGTGAATATTATATATCCAGCCAGTATCTTAAGGCAGTAGATCATAATGACAGTGGTTATCTGGTGGTGATAGATGCTGGACATCAAAGCAGGGGTAATTCTGAGAAAGAGCCGGTTGGACCCGGCGCATCGGAAACAAAGGCCAAGGTTTCGGGAGGTACGTCCGGAAAAACCAGCGGATTGAGTGAGTATGAGCTTACACTGGCGGTTTCGCTGAAGCTTGAAGAAGAATTACTGAACAGGGGTTATTCTGTGGTCATGACGCGACGGACAAACGATGTCAATATCAGTAATTCCGAACGAGCGGCTATTGCCAACGATGAGAATGCGGACGTCTTTGTAAGAATTCATGCCAATGGCTCAGAGAATACATCTGCAAACGGAGCTATGACAATATGTCAGACGAAATCCAATCCGTATAATTCAGCTCTCTATCAGGACAGCAAAGCTCTCTCAGAGAGTATCCTGGATGAACTTGTAGCTTCGACAGGATGCAGGAAGGAATATGTTTGGGAAACTGATACAATGAGTGGAATCAACTGGTGCCAGGTTCCTGTAAGCATTGTGGAGATGGGATATATGACGAATCCTGAGGAAGATGTATTGATGGCTTCGGACGAGTATCAGTGGAAGATCGTAGATGGGATCGCTAATGGGATAGATAAGTATTTTGGGCAATGATTCTGCGGAGTGGAATCTCAAATTAGTGTGGAGAATGCCCGTACATTGAGCATTCTCCACACTAATTTGAGATTCAGAACTTCTTAGCAAAACAGCCTTTGCTGTAAGCTTTAGAAGTCCTTCTCACGCTATATCCCTGCGATAAACGTTTCAAAAACAGAGAATATAAATTTTCGTACTCTTAGTTGTAATTATCGATGCAAGGCTGGAACATATCCTTGGTCACACCGCAAATAGGGCAGCACCAGTCAGCCGGAAGATCTTCGAATGCTGTGCCGGGCTTAACGCCATGCTCCGGATCTCCTTTTTCAGGATCATAAGTATATCCACAAGGATTGCAAAAATATTTCTTCATAATCTCAGTCTCCTATTCCTCATTTAGTCATATTATGTATCTCCGCAGGCAGTTATCCGAAGATACATGCCTGCGGAAGAAAACTTTCTTCTTAGCCAAAGTATCTCTTAAGAAGTCCCTCGAATGCCTTGCCGTGTCTTGCCTCGTCACGAGCCATCTCATGAACAGTGTCATGGATTGCATCCAGGTTAGCAGCCTTAGCGCGTTTAGCCAGATCGAACTTACCTGCGGTAGCGCCATTCTCTGCCTCTACTCTCATCTCAAGATTCTTCTTGGTAGAATCAGTTACAACTTCGCCGAGCAATTCAGCGAATTTAGCAGCGTGCTCAGCCTCTTCCCATGCAGCTTTCTCCCAGTACAGACCGATCTCAGGATAACCTTCTCTGTGCGCAACTCTGGCCATAGCAAGATACATACCTACTTCTGTACACTCACCATTGAAGTTTGCACGAAGATCAGCCATGATATCCTCGCTGACACCCTTAGCAACGCCTACAACGTGCTCTGCAGCCCATTCCATGTTGCCGCTCTGAGCGGTAAATTTCTCAGCCGGAGCATTACACTGCGGACATTTCTCAGGAGGAGTGTCGCCCTCGTGCACGTAACCACATACCTGACATACAAATTTCATAATCGTATTCTCCTTTTCTTTTAAATTAAATTATATTGTAAGACATTACATATAAATATGTCTGTCTTAGTTATCATTTATTGCCGTCTGGTGATATTTCTAAAATATGTTCTTTGCACTTTCTACACAGACCGTGAAAGTAGGTAACATGACCCTGTATTTCACCATCAAACTCATGATCGACAAGATCCATGATGGAATCTAAATTCTCAACTTTCAAATCAATAATACTCCCACACTCTGTACAGACAAAATGAGAATGTAAAGAGGTGTCCGCATCAAAATGATCGACACCGTCACCAAAACGCAGACGCCGAATCTCGCCGAGATCCGATAGAAGAGAAAGATTGCGGTATACAGTGCCAAGGCTGATACTAGGATAATCATTCCGGACATTCATATATACCATATCGGCAGTCGGATGGTCTGTTCGGGTCATCAGAAAATTCTTGATAACTTGTCTTTGTCTGCTGTATTTAAGTGCCATATTAACTCCTTGAAAATAGGAATCATTACTATTATGGGATAAATATAACAAATCTGGAATAACATGTCAACTCTTAAATTGACTTGAAAAATAAAAATTGAATTTATCGAAAAAATTGTTGATGAGAGCACGAATAATCTAATATTTTATAAATTTTTTATAAGATTATAGGAGATGTTTTATTTCTCTATGCAGAAAATATGGTATATTAATTACTAGATGTGTCGCAGAAATTTGAAACTTTTGCTGCATTTTCAAATAGGGTGATGGCCGATGGGCGTAGTTTTGAGAAGTGAGGTACGGTTCAGTGAAGTTTAGAACAAGACTTATGGTTACATCAATAGTCATTGTATTGTTGCCGCTCATGTTAACGTGTGCCGCTTTTCTTGTGATAGGAAGCCATATTGAGGATGCGGAAGGTGAGTTTGGCATTTTAGATGTAAATAAGGTTCCCTTCACCTACACGATTGAGAACTACAGTCGGATCACAGAAGATATACTGCAGGAAGTGAAAGATCAGATTGACAGTGATTCGGTCAGGATCGAGGACAAGGAATATCTTGATGAGATCAGCGAGAAGTTAAACAGCAGATTTTCCTTTATTATTGTAAGAAAGGGAGATCAGATATATTATACAAGCAACCTGAATGCTGCAAAGAAAATTTTTAACACTCTCCCGGAGTATGGAAACGAAATGCCGGATATGGAGACGGGTTACTATTATAATGATATGAAGAAACTGGTCAAACAGGCTGACTTTGAATTTCTGGATGGAGACGAAGGCAGTTTCTTTATCGTATCCGGAGTGAGTTCCCTCATTTCCAGACAAGTGCTGCGAAACATGATTATAGCTTTTATTCTGGTTCTTGTTTTCACCAGTCTGGTGCTGACGCAGTGGATTCAGAAAGGAATCTTTACTCCAATCAATCAGTTGGATATCGCGATGCAGAATATTGCGGAAGGTAATCTGGAATATATGCTTACGACAGAGGAGAAGGGTGAGATTGGCGAACTGTATCGCAATTATGAGGATATGAGGCTTCGGTTGAAAGAGTCCACAGATGAGAAATTTGAGCATGAACAGAAGAACAAGGAATTGATCAGCAATATATCCCATGATTTAAAGACACCTATCACGGCTATCAAAGGATATGTGGAAGGTATCATGGATGGTGTGGCGGATACACCGGAGAAGATGAATAAATATATCAAGACGATCTATGATAAAGCCAATGACATGGACCGGCTGATCAATGAACTGACAACATATTCCGGTATCGACAATAACAGAATTCCATATACTTTCCGCAGAATTAACGTGGCGGAATATTTCGGAGACTGTGTGGAAGAGGTTGGCCTGGATCTGGAGTCGAAGAATATCCAATTAAATTATGACGATCTGGTGGAATCATCCACACAGATCATTGCCGATCCGGAGCAGTTAAAGCGAGTTATCAACAACATCATTGGAAACAGTGTAAAATATATGGATAAGGAGAAAGGAATCATTGACATTCGCATTCTGGATGAGGTGGATTCCATTCGGGTCGAGATAGAGGATAATGGTATGGGAATTGCAGCGAAGGATCTCCCCAATGTGTTTGAACGCTTTTACCGTACGGATGCTTCCCGTAATTCTTCCAAGGGTGGAAGCGGTATCGGACTATCTATTGTCAAGAAGATCATTGAGGATCATGGCGGTTATATCTGGGCGACCAGCAAGGAGAAGGAAGGTACGTGCATGCATTTCGTAATTCGTAAATATCAGTCGCCGCAGGAGCAGTAGGGAGAATATTCAGGATAGTATTACAATAGATCAAGAAAGGATGAGGGTCATGAGCAAAATTTTAATTGTGGAAGATGAAGAGGCGATCGCTGATTTGGAGAAGGATTATCTTGAACTGAGTGATTTTGAAGTCACCATTGAAAGCACCGGAGACAAGGGACTGGATACGGCTCTGGCCGGAGACTTTGACCTTGTCATTCTGGATCTGATGCTGCCGGGTATGGATGGATTCGAAGTGTGCAAGAAGATCCGCGAGGAGAAGAACATACCGATTATCATGGTGTCCGCCAAGAAGGACGATATCGATAAAATCAGGGGGCTTGGGCTCGGCGCTGACGATTATATGACGAAACCTTTCAGCCCTTCAGAGCTAGTGGCGCGGGTCAAGGCGCATATGGCACGCTATGACAGACTGGTGGGCAGCAGCCAGAAGGTCAATGATATTATAGAGATTAGAGGACTTAAGATAGATAAGACTGCGAGAAGAGTGTACGTAGATGGAGAAGAAAGGATCTTTACTACGAAGGAATTTGATCTGTTGACGTTCCTGGCGGAGAACCCGAATCATGTGTACTCTAAGGAGGAATTGTTCCGCGAGATCTGGGACATGGATTCCATTGGAGATATTGCTACGGTCACGGTTCATATCAAGAAGATACGCGAGAAAATTGAGTTTGATACAGCCAAACCACAGTATATTGAGACGATCTGGGGAGTTGGTTATCGGTTTAAGGTGTGAAAAGAACATCTAAGGCAACAGCTCTGCGCACTCGCTGCGCTGAGCGTACACGCGCCATGCAGCTAGTCTGCATGTGTGCATCCTCTGCTTGCACCGTACTTTTCACAGAACGTTTGTGTCGGGGAAGACATGAGGTGCAAGTGTAAGGGAGAAGTCTAGGAAAGCAGAAAAGGCATGAATCAAAAGAGACTTTTATATGAGGATCAGGACATAATCGTATGGCATAAGCCGGTGGGAATTGCTACGCAGACTTCCAGAGCAGGGCAGGCGGATATGGTAAGTGAGACTGTCAATTATTTGGTTCATATGCGGCGTGATAGCTTGTCAAAAGAAGGCGGCGGCACAGGATGGCGAAAAGAGAAAGAACAGAAGATACCGTATGTGGGAGTTATCCACCGTCTTGACCAGCCGGTGGAAGGGATTCTTGTCTTTGCAAAGAATAAATCTGCGGCCGCCGCGCTGAGCAGACAAATCACTGAGGAACAGACGGAAAAGTATTATTACGCTATAGTATGTGGGCGTAATTATAAGAATGAAGGGACGTTGGAGCACTATCTACAAAAAGATGGCAGAACGAATACTTCTTCTGTCGTGCCACCGGAGGTTAAAGGCGCTAAGCGTGCGGTGCTGCATTATGAGATACTGGTTGAGAAAGCGGGTATGGAGAGATTCGAGGAGGAAAATTGCAAGGACAGCGAGGCGCTTGCCGCTTATAAAATTGCTCTTGCCAGAGTACGCTTGTATACGGGCAGACACCATCAGATCCGTGTACAGATGAGTAGCGCTGGGATGAGCCTGCTGGGAGACTATAAATATGCCGATCCGGAAACTGTAAGGATATCGGAACGGATGCAGATTAAGGATGTAGCTTTGTGTGCATATCGGTTGTCATTTCTACATCCGAATACAGGAGAAAGAATGGAGTTTCAAATTAGGCCTGAAAACAGAAGCTTTTGGAGGATAGATGAGTTTGCATCACAGCTTTAAAAATTTTTATTTTCAGAGTATAATGATTCAAATTTGAAACATAATAAAAATGGATTAAAGATAAAAGATAGAGATAAAAATAGAAACGAATAAAGCATATATGAAAAGAAGCAGAAGGTTTATCACTCTGCTTCTTTTTTAGATATTTTTTCGAAGAGGGTACAGGTATAAATAGTGCAGAGAACATATACAGAAAGGCATATAGCGCATGAATCATAAAGCACTTAAAGATAATCCACTAATCAGAATGACAGTTATTTGTGCCGTGGTCTGGTTTTTCTTCCGATATCTTTTTACGTTGGTGGCTCCTTTTATTCTGGCATTTTTATTAATTACGTTATTCTACCCGATGCTGGAACGTATACAGAAACGAATTCCCATAAAAAAGAAATTTCTTGCGGTAGGAATCATTCTACCGCTGTTTTTGGCAGCGGCGGGCCTGCTATGGGCGATTATATTATTTGGCGGCCAGCAACTGGAAGGATTGCCTGATTTTTGTATGCAGGCGGGTAAGCAGATGGAAATTTTTTTTCACAACTGCTGCTGTGGATTGGATGGGAAGTTTGGCTGGGATGGACAGCAGATCGAGACTTATGTCATAGAGCAGATGACTGTTATCATGGAAAACGTGCAGATACAGGTGGTGCCGCAGATTTTGTCTTCCTCCTATAATTGTTTTAAGGGAATTTTTGCGGCATTTGGATTTTTGGCGATCACCTTTATTGCTGCTTTCTTATTGGAAAATGAGTATACGGCGATTGTGGATAGCTTAAAGAAGTCCGAGGAGCTGAGTTTGGTATGGTCTGTGGTGAGAGGAGTTTTGTCCTATATCATTACTTTTATCAAGGCGCAGGGAGTGATTCTTCTTATTATCAGCGTAGTGTGCAGTATTACACTGTTGATAGCGAAAGTTCCGGGAGGTTTTCTGTTCGGTATTCTGGCAGGTGTTCTGGATATGCTGCCCTTTATAGGAACGGGAATCGTATTGGTCCCACTATCGATATGGCAATTGCTGAATGGACAGTATGTACAGATGATCGTATGTCTGGTACTGTATGGCGCATGCGTACTGACCAGAGAGCTGCTGGAACCGAAACTGATCGGCAAGAGAATCGGAATAGCGCCTGTCTTCATGTTGCTGGCTGTCTATGCAGGGATAAAACTATTCGGTGTGGGTGGGATCGTTAAGGGTCCTCTGGCGCTGATCGTAATCTATGAGATCTACAGGACCGACAAACAGAAGTTTGACGAAACAGAAGGGTTAGATTATGATAAAATATAGTAATTCGGACGCGCCTAGCAGTATGTGGCAGTTTTAGGGACGCTGTGTATTGGCCTGGTTAAATTACATTGAGGATAACAGATTGGTATATAGATAAGCATTGAGATGAAAAGTGATAAGGATAAATGCGGTAAACTACAACATATAATTTGTAAGGGTATCCTCGTGGGATATTTTCTGGCAATGGCGGTGATATATCCTTTTTATATACCGGGAGGATATGTGCGGATCGGGGAGGTAAAATATCTTTTTTTCCGAAATGTAAGTCTGATTATGACAGGAACGGTGGGCACAGTCACTCTATTGTCGGTCTTGATACGCCGGAAAAGTGGATGGATCGTGGAATATTATCGGCAGATGTCGGTTACGGACTGGTTTGCTTACGGCTATTGTCTGGCGGTGATGCTTTCTTATCTGTGCTCGGATTATAAAGAGAATGCGTTGTGGGGAACCGAAGGTTGGTACATGGGTGCTATGAGCCAGATCATGTTTGTGCTGGTCTATTTTTTCTTTTCGAGATATTTCTGTGGCCTTGGACCTATGATTGAACGGTTGTTTTATGTCTGGCTTGCGGCGGCAGCAGGGGTATTTATTTTGGGAATATGCAACAGATATTCTCTCTATCCGATCACCATAGAGGGACAGACAGAAACATTTATTTCTACATTGGGAAACATTAACTGGTTTTGCGGTTATTGGTCGGTTATGGCGCCGATGGGAATTATGCTCTATTGGTGCAGCGATAGGCGAATAGGCCGGATTTTATTTGGAATATATAGCTTTATCGCGATGCTTTCCGGTGTCACGCAGGGAAGCAACAGTGCTTATATCGTTTTGCTGGCTATGCTTTTTCTGCTGCTTTCTCTGTCGGTTCGGAGAAGTCAGAAATTGTACCGGTTCCTTGAGCTCGGCATGATTTTTTGCATGGCATGTCAGGCTGGAAGGCTTATGCAATTAATACCAGGGCTAGCATATAATTACCATGGATTTCAGGCTGGAGAGGGTTCTGGGATCACAGAGCTAATTATTTTTCTGATTATTCTGGGAAGCTATATTCTGTTTCGGGTTTTGGAGAAAAAGGGATACTTCTGTACCCCGAAGAATAGATGGCTTAGGGGTATAATGGTGACAGTGATTGTGGTTGTTACCTGTGTTGTGGTTTTTTGGTTGTTGGTAGATGAAGGTTTTATCTTTTTTCGGGAAGTACCGGGGACAGTTGAACGGGACGGATACCTGGAGGCAGTCTGGGATGAAGATTGGGGAAATGGCAGAGGCGCCACGTGGAAATGTGGCGTAGATGCATATAGGAACATGAATACACTACATAAATTTGTCGGAATCGGACCGGATTGTTTTGCGGATTATATCTATGATGTACAGGAACTGGCAAAGAGAATGATCGACAGGTTCGGGACTATGCGGTTGACAAATGCCCATAATGAGTGGCTGACAGTGCTTGTGAATACAGGGGCGCTTGGGCTGTTTTGTTATATAGGAATTTTTCTGACAGCGTTTGTGAGTTATCTGAGAAAAGCGTGTTGCTTGAGAAAAGGCGGAGAAAAATCGTTAATGTATGTGTGCGCGGCGACTCTTCTTGCATATACGGTTCACAATATGGTCAGCTTTCAACAGGTTTTGAGCACACCGTATGTCTTTATAGTGCTTGGATTGGGCGAGGGCTTGCGAAGAACATCGGATCATGGAACTTACGGCTCATGATCTGATTCGACGCTTGTCAATCATGCAGGCGTGTTGACCTGACTGGGAGCTGTCGTGGGCAAGATATATATATTATTTTGAGATGGCTCCTTACTCTTAGGAATTGCCTGGATTTAGACAAGTCAAATGTACAAGTTATTAATGGACAGCTCCTTACTATATCATGAATGCGGAAATAATGGAGACAATACAGGAGAAGGATGAAATAAAACAGATGAAGAAAAGGAAAGAATCCAGGATTATCACAAGCGATATATGCCAGAGGACGGTCGGGCGGATCATAGAATTTGTGCTTACCGTCGTAGTCTTTATCCTGTGCGTAGTGGTACCTTTGTATGCCGAAGACGGGTATCATCAGATAGGCAATGCGAAATTTGATGCGTATCGTAAGATTATGATAGGTGGTTTTGGAGTACTTCTGGTGTTTTCGGCTGTATATGGGATCTTTTGGCTCACCAGCCACGGGAAGAAACCCTTGCGTCTGTCTCTGACGGACAAGTTTGTTCTTACATATTTGATATTGACCGGACTCTCAGTGGTTTCCGGTGGCTTCTTTGAGGATGCGCTTTGGGGAGCGTACGGGTGGAATATGGGATTTATGTCTCAGCTTAGTTTTGTGCTTTTGTATCTGTTTCTTTCCCGGTTTGGCAGGCACTACCGGGCGATACTTCTGGGATTATGCTTTACGGCGGCAGTCGTGTATGGAATCGGGATTTTGCATCGTTTTATGATCGATCCGATCGGGTTTTATGATGGACTGACATTTGAGCAGAAGGCACAGTTTCTGTCTACACTTGGACAGGCAACATGGTATGCGGCCTTTCTGATGGTCACATTGCCGGTGGGAATCGGAATATTTCTCTATGCCGACCATAAAAAATGGAGAATTGCCGGTGGCATTTATATGGCGCTGGGATTCTGTACGCTGGTGACGCAGAACAGCGACAGTGCTTACTTTGCGCTGGCAGGTGTATTGGTGGTCTTCCTTATGATATCCTGTGAAAAGAGAGAGATGTTATGTCGGTTTCTGGCAGTTTTGACGATGTTCTTTGCGGCGGGAAAGGTTATGTATCTGTTGATGAAGATCCATCCGAACCCGGCGTTAACAGCGGATTTTATCACAGAATTAATGTGGACGTCCGGGCTGACCTGGGTACTGTTGATTGTATGCTTATCTTTGACATTGCTGCTGCATAGGTCTGCCATGAGAAGAATGGCAAATACGGAGAATATAGTAAATACAGAAAAAGTGGTAAATGCGGAAAATACGGCAAATACAGCAGATATAGGTGAAAAAACAATACGTCGGATCCGCAGAGTGGTCGTAGGAGTTGTTGTGGGTTTGGTGATTGCTGTAGTTCTTGTTATTTATATGCAGAGTCGTGGCGTCCTGCCAGCAGCTATTTCAAAAAAGGCTGCGTCAGTGTCTTATCTGAACTGGGATGATGATTGGGGCAACGGCAGAGGGCGGATATGGAAATTTGCCTGTAGAATCATTTCGGGAGAGAGCCTGCGCCACAGGATTTTCGGAATTGGGCCGGATTGTTTTAACAGTTATGTCACTGCTTACCACGGCGAGGAGGCAGCCCTCCTGTGGGGTCAGAAACAGCTTACGAACGCTCACAACGAATGGTTGAATATGCTCATCAACGGCGGCATTTTGGGTGTTATATCTTATATGGGAATTTATGTGACAGCGATTGGCAGATTTCTGCGAGGCAGAAAAGAAAATTTCATGCTTATGGGGATTGCAGCGGCATGTGTGTCGTATATGTGTTATAATTTTTTTTGCTATCAGCAAGTATTGTGCACGCCTTTTGTATTTATTCTGATGGGGATAGGGGAATATATTCTGACACACAGGGAGAACAGCGGCGCTGACGCTGTATGATGGAAAAAGATGAAAAAAGGCGGAAAAAAGAGTAAATACAGGAAAGATATAGAGGAGGTAAGAGATAAATGGATGTGGATGTGAGGAAGATATTGGAGAATTTTTTGCCAGGGGAGGAGATCATGTCGGTCAGGCCTCATGGCAGCGGGCATATTAATCACACATATGCCGTAGAGACCGCAGGAGGGAAAAAATATGTGCTGCAGAAGATAAATACGGACATTTTTAAGGATGTTGAGGGATTGATGGAGAATGTCGTAAATGTGACGACATATCTGAAAGAGCGGATTGCGCGGAAGGGTGGTGATCCCGAACGCGAAACACTGACGGTAGTTCCGGCGGTGGATGAGAAAAATTATTTCGTAGATACAAAAGGAGGCTGCTGGAGGGTTTATATTTTGATTGAAAATGTGATATCTCTGGATCAGGCGGAAAGTGAGGAAGCTCTGTATGCCAGTGGGTTGGCATTCGGCAGATTTCAGGCGCAGCTTGCAGATTATCCGGCACAGACTTTGCATGAGACAATTCCTGATTTTCACAACACGCCCAAGCGTTACGAGGATTTTGAGAAGGCCGTGAGGGAGGATTGCTGTCACAGGGTCAGGAGTGCGGAGAAAGAAATTGCATTTATCAGAGCGCACAGAGAGGAGACTAAGATTCTCACCGATATGTTGAAACGAGGGGAATTGCCGCTGCGCCTCACGCACAATGACACGAAGCTGAACAATGTTCTGTTAGACCCGGATACCTATGAAGCTGTCTGCATTGTAGACTTTGATACGATTATGCCGGGGCTTACAGCATATGATTTCGGAGACGCCATTCGTTTCGGGGCGAATACCGCGGCGGAGGATGAACCGGATACAGATAAGGTATCGCTTTCATTGCCGTTGTACAGAGCTTATGCCAGGGGATTTACAGAAGGATGCGGCGGGCGGCTGACGCCCAAAGAGATTGAGACCTTGCCTCTGGGAGCGAAGACGATCACATTGGAGCAGGGGATACGCTTTCTTACAGACTATCTGCAGGGAGACACTTACTACCAGATTACGCGCGAGGGACAGAATCTGGACCGCTGTCGCACGCAGCTTGCACTGGTGGCGGATATGGAGAGAAAATGGGAAGAGATGCAGGGGAATAATATATAGATTCTCAGCAGAATATATGCTAAAATATTGTTTATATATGATGAATAAGCGAGAAAAGAGGAAATCACAGATGAACGTAATTATCCCGATGACAGGATACGGCTCCCGTTTTGTGGCGGCGGGCTATAAAGAGTTGAAGCCTTTTATTAAGGTTATGGGTAGGCCGGTGATAGAATGGATTGTGAAAGATATGTATCCTTCTGATGTCAACATTATCTTTATCTGTCGTGGGGAGCATTTGAAGAAAGATCCGTCGATGCGGGAGAGATTACTGGAGATTGCACCGGATGCGACAATCGTATCGATAGAGGATTGGGTAAAGAAGGGTCCTGTCTATGATGTGCTGCGTGGATACAGGGAATTGCTTGCCAAGAATGCCCTTGACGCGGAGGAGCCTTGTATAATCAATTATTGTGATTTCTATATGCATTGGGACTATGCTTCTTTCAGCAGGGAAGCCGCAGAGCGGGGATGTGACGGTGCGGTGCCCTGTTATTCTGGGTTCCATCCGAATCTGCTTCCAAAGAAGAATTTCTATGCTTCCTGCCTGACAGATGCAGAGGATAATCTGATAGAGATTCGGGAAAAGTATTCTTTCGATCAGGACAAGACGAAGGCGAAACACTCGCCGGGAGTTTATTATTTCAAGAGCGGCGTTGTCATGGAGAAATATTGCCAGATATTGACAGAGCATGAGGAGTGCGCGATAAATGGAGAATATTATGCATCTTTGCCTTATAATTTCATGGTGCGCGATGGCCTCAAGGTTTGGATCCCAGTGAATGTGGAGTATTTCTGTCAGTGGGGAACGCCGGAAGATATGCGGGAGTTTATTTATTGGACGGATTTAATCCGGGAGGCGCAGTCGGGGCGGTCGGTCTCAGACGGAGATAATGCGGAACATCGTATTTTAATTCCCATGGCCGGGTCTGGGCAGCGCTTCACGGATGCCGGCTATACCGTACATAAACCGGCAATCATGACAGTGGACAGGAAGACGGGCCGGGAGAAACCGATGGTAGTCTGCGCCACGAAAGACTTACCAGGTGTGGCGGCGGATGGAAGTAATGTGATTTATGTGGACAGAACATTCCATAAAGCTGACGGGGTGGAGGATAAGATCCGTGAATATTATCCGAAGGCGGAGTTTATTACGATAGACCATCTGACGGAGGGTCAGGCGTGTACCTGTATGTTAGCGGAGCCGTATTTAGATTCGGAAGAACCGTTGTTGGTTGCGGGATGTGACAACGGCATGGATATCGACAGAGAGGCCTTTGACGCATTGACGAAAGAGTGTGACTGTATTGTTTTCACATTCAGGCATAATGAGGCGGTTGTGGCAAATCCAAACGCATATGGATGGATGATTGCCGATGATGGCGGAAATATTACTGGCACGTCGATCAAAAAGGCGATTTCCGATAAACCTATGGAAGACCACGCGGTAGTAGCAACTTTCTGGTTCAGGAAGGCAAAGATATTCTTGGAAGCGACGAAGAAGATGATCGCTGAAAATGACCGCATCAATCAGGAATTTTATGTGGACCAGACGGTGAAGCATGTGCTGGATCTGGGATATTCTGCAAAAGTGTTCGATATTGACAGATATGTAGGCTGGGGAACGCCGGCGGATTATGAGGGATATCAGAAAACATGGAAGTATTTTGAGGAGTTTATGCAGTTGTATCGAGATGTAGTTTCGTGAATTATTTCAGAAGAATCGTCCGAAGGCAATTTTTTCCGTATTTGGAGGGGGATAAGTATCTCATGTTGCAGAAACTGGGGGCTCTGGATCTTGAGAAGAACTATCGTAAGCTGTTGGAGACGGCCATCGTGATGACCGTCTTATTTAAGTTGCTTTTGATGGGACTTTTTTCATCAGACTATCAGGATCTGATGTTTATTCCTTTCGTGCAGTGTTTTCTCGATGGAGAGAATCCTTATCAGTATTACTATGATAATCAGCTTCTTTCTTCGTTTCCTTATCCTCCTGTAATGTTGTTAATTGAGAGTGTGGGCGGTATCTTGATCCGATTATTCGGAGAATGTTCTGTTTTTGTGAGAAATCTGATGTTTAAGCTGCCGATGCTTTTGATGGATATTCTGGGGTTGTATTATCTGATGCGAATTTCCAGATCCAGACGAAAATATATACTGGTTTTGTATTTCTTATCTCCTATTATTTTGTATGCGGCTTATATGCATGGGCAGTTGGATATTATTCCTACGGTCTTTTTAATCATTTCAATTTATTATCTGACTAAGACAGGTGTTTCCACAGGTAAAATTACGTCCGGTGAATGGAAGTATATGTTGTTTTTTACATTGTCGCTGGCATCAAAATTTCATATAGCATCGATACTGCCATTGTTCTTCCTCTATATTGCCAAGAAAAAGGGATTTCGAAAAGCGATTGTGATGACCGCTGTACCGATATTGCTTACGGCCTTGATTGTCGCTCCTTTCTGGGGAAGTGGATTTATCGAAATGGTGCTGTTTAACAAAGAGCAGAGCGCTATCGACAATGTTTATTTGGAATATGGAAGTTCACATTTGCTGTTATCAATTTTAGTGCTTTTGGTCATTTATTTCCAGGCGTTTCACACTAATCAGATGAACAGAGATCTTTTGATCAGTATGGCAGGGCTGCTTTTTTCCGTGTTCCTTTCTTTTGTTCCGGCGATGCCGGGCTGGTTTATCTGGGTAGTGCCTTTCTTCATGCTGTATCTTGCAGGACTTACGGAGAATAGGGCTAAGATGGTTGTAGTCTATGGAATATTTAATGTATTCTATTTGATTTATTATGTGTTCTTCCATGTGACACAATTTACTGATCTGATTTTTCTGGGCAGAGGACTTTGCGGGCTGAAGTGTACGGATGAGGATATGCATAATATCGTGTTTACGTTGATGGTTGGCTGCTTCCTGATTTTGGTTGTGTCCATGTATCTGTACGGGGTAAACAGTAACTCTTTTTACAGAAGACGCAGCCGACCGTTTACGATTGGGATTGCCGGCGACAGCGGCGCGGGAAAGAGTCAGTTGCTTGTCATGTTGGGAGAACTGCTCTCGGAGGATCATATCCTGAATATTGAGGGAGACGGAGATCATCGTTGGGAGCGCGGCAATGCCAACTGGAAAAAGATAACGCACCTGAATCCACAGGCGAATTATCTATACAGACAGGCGGAAGACTTGCGGGTATTGCGCGGTAATAATGCAGTAAAAAGAGCGGATTACGATCATAACACAGGAACATTTACAGCAAAGAGGAAACTGCTGCCCAAGCCCTATATTATTATGTGTGGTTTGCACTCTCTGTATCTACCTCAGATGCGACAGGTGTTAGACATGAAGATTTATTTGGATACGGACGAGGCGCTTCGGTGTTACTGGAAGCTTGGCAGAGATCAGGGAAGCAGAGGACATGACAGGGAAGAAGTGATGTCGCAGATTGAGAATCGCCGGATGGACGCGGAGAAATATATTTACCCTCAGAAACAGTACGCCGACATTGTGATCCGATATTTTGATGAGGGTCTTGCCAGAGATGGAAGCAGAATGGCAGAGTCCCAGGAAGCTGAATTGGGTGTGGAATTTTCGATGGACGTCAGGATCAATGTGGAACCTATACTGGCGCTTTTGCAGGAACGCGGTGTGTATGGTAAATTATCCTATGATAATTTACAGCATCAGAGTATTCGGTTTGAGGCCGGGGAGCTTAAGGTGGGGAAGGAGATTTGGGAAGAAGTTGCATATGCGTCCATTGTACAGATCGAAGATCTGGTGGGCAACCGGATTGTTTGGGAGGATGGAGTCAATGGGGTGGTGCAGTTGATGCTGATGGTGGTGATTGGAGAGATTATGCGGTGGACGTAAAAAAGACATGAAGAGGACATGAAGTTATACTAAGGCTGCAAAGAACGCAGCCTAAGTATAACTAAGTCATGTCCGGGAGAATGCGTAAAGCATGCATTCTCCCTGTTGGCGGAAGGAAACTGGGTGGGCGTATTTTGAAGTGGAGAGAAGATGATAAGAGCGGTTATATTTGATTTGGAT
>CAYXKS010000005.1:29460-40133 GCA_964465725.1 uncultured Bacteroides sp.
GGGCGTATTTTGAAGTGGAGAGAAGATGATAAGAGCGGTTATATTTGATTTGGATGATACGTTGTATGGGTATGGAGAGTTGGATCGGGAAGCCAGACGGCGTGTGAGGGATTATACGTGTGGAGAGCTGGGGATTTCGGAGCAGGAGTATGAGGAGGCGTATTTATATGGCAGAACAGAGACGAAGAAGCAACTAGGTGATGTGGCGGCCTCGCATAACAGAATGTTGTACTGTCAGAAAACCCTGGAATATTTGGGTGTGAATCCTGTTCCATTGTCCTTGCGGATGTATGAGACTTACTGGGGAACATTCTTAAGTAAGATGCGGTTGTTTGACGGAGTGCGGGAATTTATGGACTGTATGCATGCGCATGGAATTATGATGATGGTTTGTACAGATTTGACGGCTCATATTCAGCATCGTAAACTTGAGGCGCTGGGGATTGCCGATGATATCAAATATCTGGTGACGAGCGAGGAAGCAGGGAAGGAGAAGCCGGCGAGGGAAGTGTTTGAACTTTGTCTTAAGAAGTTGGGTGTGAGAGCAGAGGAGGTCTGCTGTATTGGCGACAGCCTGGTAAAAGACATAGAAGGCGCAAGGGCGGCAGGGATGCAGGCGGTTCAGTTCTATCCGGAAAGACCGAGCGCAGGGCAGTATGAGGGTCTGAAGGAGACGATAGAGGGAGGGTCAGTGACGACATATGAAACTATCAATCGTAGTACCATGTTACAATGAGGAACAAAATATTCCCCTGATTCTTAATCGTTTCGGGGAGATTATCAAGAGGGAGGATATCGAAGTCATCCTGGTGGATAACGGTTCTACGGATGACAGCGCCGTAGTGCTGTCAGAGTTGCTGCCGAAGTACCCTTTCGCGAAAACGATCAGAGTGGAAGTAAATCAGGGATATGGATATGGCATCCTGCAGGGATTAAAGGAGTGCAGAGGAGAATATATCGGATGGACACATGCGGACATGCAGACTGACCCGGCGGATATTTTGAAGGCATTGGATATTATAGAGCAGGAGAAAGGGCTTGTCTTTGTAAAAGGAAATCGCAAGGGGCGACCATTGTTTGATGTGTTTTTTACGATGGGAATGAGCCTGTTTGAAACATGTTATTTACATACGAAACTATATGATATCAATGCTCAGCCTAATATTTTCCCGAAAGTATTTTTTAATGAGTGGCGGAACCCTCCGCATGATTTCTCGTTGGATTTGTATGCTTTATATATGGCACGCAGAAAGAATCTGAAAGTGATTCGGTTCCCGGTACTTTTTCCGGAGAGAATTTATGGGGAATCCAAATGGAACACCGGGTTGAAATCCAAATGGAAATTTATTAAGAGGACAATAGATTTCAGCGTGAAACTTAAGAGAGATATAAAGTCATATTGATAGATCAAGGAGTGCCAGGGCACACATTTTATATGAGAAAGGAAGTTATTATGGAGTACATAGCGCATAGAATAAACACAGTGGAAGAGCTGCGAAAGCTGCCGGTGGAATATGGAGTGGAATTGGATCTGAGGGATGATTTGAATGGAAGAATATATATTTCTCATAATCCCTTTGAACAAGGTGAAGATTTCGAGGATTATTGCAAAGAGTATCATCATGGCACGATGATCCTGAATATTAAGAGTGAGAGAATCGAGCATAAAGTATTGGAGTACATGAAGCAATATCGTATCGAAAAGTACTTTTTCCTGGATTCTTCTTTTCCGATGATTAAACTGTTGACGGATATGGGCGTTAAGGAGATAGCGCTTCGGTTCAGTGAGTTGGAAGGGCTGGACACGATTCGAAATATGGCTGGAAAGGCGGAATGGGTCTGGGTGGATTGCTTCACGAGGATTCCGCTGGACCAGAACAGCTATCGGGAGTTGAAAGAATTGGGATATAAGCTGTGTTTTGTGTCTCCGGAACTGGAGGCACAGGAAGAGAAGATCGGCGAGTACAGGAAGTACATTGAAGAACAGGGTATTATTTTTGATGCGATTTGTACCAAGAGTTATCATATTCAGGATTGGATGTAAATAGGAACATAGGCCTAATCTGCCAGAGAGGAGGGACCGGAATATATGAAATTTATGAAGAAACCGACAGAGGAGACCAGGGAAAAAATCGGCATGGCAGCAGCGGTTGTAGCGACACTGATTGCAGGATTGTTCGTATTTTATAGACACTGGCAATTTGAACTGCCGGATTATCCGAACGTGGATGAACAGCTTTCGCTGGATTGTATCTATAATCTGCTTGACCAGCATCTCTATGCAGGGGACATCTATATACTGGATTTTTTCCGTTATCCGCATTTTATGTTTTATTATGCGGCGTTGGGTGTCCGTATTCTGAGCAGATTTATTTCCGGGGTAGATACAGTGGTACTGATCCGCTATGTGGTGTGCGGTACGGCAGTTCTCTCCAATATTTTTGTTTATTTTGTGGTAAAAATGATGACCGGCTCCAGAAGATGGGCATATATAGGGTTGGTCTTATCAGTTTTTTCATTGTATGGATATGCCTATCTGTATTATACCGGACCGGACACGCTGCTGTATGCGG
The DNA here is from genome assembly GCA_964465725.1 of uncultured Bacteroides sp. Classification (GTDB taxonomy): domain Bacteria; phylum Bacillota; class Clostridia; order Lachnospirales; family Lachnospiraceae; genus UBA3282. The sequence goes on from CAYXKS010000005.1 coordinate 32,034, forward strand.
TTGCAAATGTGATTCTGTTTCTCGGCTGCATGATCTATCAGGATACAAAGCCAGATCGGGTGGTATATGTATGGTATCCCCTGATCGCGATCTGTATAGGAATTGCCGCCGCGACGAAATATCACGGCATTCTGTTCGGCGTTTTCTGGCTTGCATTACATATTAGCAAAAAGTACTGGAAAAGTTATAGAAACAATTTTCTCTTTTTTTTGAACTGTATCTTGATTGTGCTGGTATTTTGCGTATGTAATTATTCGATGTTCTTTTATTTCAGAACGTTTGTCGGGGATAATCTGTATAATTTTAATCATTATGCATGGGGACACCCGGGGATCGAACATAATCTGCCGCTTTTGGGGTATTTGGAAGCTTATGGACTGACCAGCTATGGCATAGTGGGTGGAATTTTGTTTTTGCTGGGAATTTGGCGACTGGCATATAGGAAAAAGGATTGGCGACAGATTATTGTATTTATGATTATGCCGTTAGTTATTATCCTGTTTCTGTCCAGGTATCAGATCGTGCTGGGAAGAAATCTCTCACTGATATTGCCGTTTACTTTCCTGTTTATGGTATATGGGCTGGCAGAGTCGGAAGATTTGCTTAAAAAGAGTCGCTTCTACAGGAAGAGCGCAATAACGGCGGCAATAGCGTTGATGGTTATCTTTAATATAGAAACAGCTGTCAATGATTATCGCTATGATTTGACTTATACACAGGCAGCGGAATACATAGAGACGCAGATTCCGGAGGGAGCCTCTATTTATTGTACGTCCTTTGCGCCGAACATAGATGCGGACCGATATACGGTGATTGATATTGGTGAGGACATTTCATTGTTGCCGGAGACACTAAGCGAGATGGAGTACTATGTCGATGTGGAGTATGCCACGGGGTATTTTAATCAGTCTAAGGACTATCTGGTGGGGAAAGGTAAAGATATGTATCCGGAATTGAAGGCAGCCTATGCGGCGAAGTCAGGCGGGTATGCCCTGAAGCAAAGTTATCAGGGCATTACCTATGGAAAGGAATGGAAGTACAGAATCGGGTATGCCGATATTTTCCGGTATAAGCCAGGAGCGTATTATGTCGGGCCAACGATAATGATTTATGGACAATAAAGAATATAGAGAAGGTATTACGTTAAAGGAGCAATTCTTTCAGGAGATGTTCCAGTTCCTCGGCTTCGTCTTTCGAAAAACTGAATGTTTCCTGGGTGTCTGTATCCTGATTTATGTCGGTGCCGGGACTCTTTATCCGATCTTTGGCGGTCGTCTTTGCAGGCTGAATTAACTGCATGTCGAGTTCAGCCTGTTCCAGGCGGTTCGCCAGATGGTTTTCCAGATAATCTACCAGATTAATGTGAAGAATCTTAATTTTCCCAGGGATATCAACCAGGGAGGAGACTGCGAAGTAACAGTACAGTCCAAGGAAGCTGATTGCATAAAAAGGTGCGATGCTGATAAAACTTTCATTATTCACGATTCCTATGCATGCACCGATTCCGGCGATCAGCACGGAGAGCAGTATCAACTGGCCGGACAGGTGTTTCAACAGGGAAAGGGGAATGCCGCCGATTTTGATACGGCTTATAAACTTGTCCACAAAAATGGGAACATTGGAGACCTTCTCATTGATTTTGCGACAGCCGGAGAATTTGAGCTTCAACTGCTGCAGGGATTTGTTCGTTGTGGAAGACATGTGCTCTGTCTCCCAGATTAGCTTATGATATATCACTCCGAGCGCAATTTGGCATATGATACTTAAAAAAAGAAATACTAATATTGCAATGATATAATTTTTATGTAGAAAAATTAAATTGAGCATGCTTTGTCACACCTTTCATAACTATAATATCTGTCATGGAGAATCTTTTATCTTTATTATAATGGAATAGTTTACGTATAAAAGATGTAAGGCATCGACAAATTAATCCTTTAGGATATAGAGTACTGCGGATTAACTTGAATATTGGAATAACAGCCAGAATGTGGTAAAATAATAAAAGTTTAAGATTAAGTTTATTTATAGTAAACGACATAAAAAATATAAAAGTGAAAAGGAGAGGACGAAGATGGTATATCAGCCTAAAGGTGTTTGTTCGCGGGCGATTGATGTGGAAGTGGAAGGAAGCATTATTAAGTCAGTGAAATTTACGGGAGGGTGTAATGGCAACTTACAGGGTATTTCCAGTCTGGTGGCAGGAATGAAGATTGAGGATGCCATAAGCAAACTGCGCGGCATTAAGTGCGGCGTAAAGAATACATCCTGTCCTGATCAGTTGGCATGTGCTTTGCAGGAGATCTTAGATAATTAGGAGGTTTCTTTTATCATGAGTAGGAAAATCGTACTTACTGGCGGTGGTACTGCCGGACATGTGACCCCTAATATGGCGTTGATTCCCAGGCTACGGGAATTGGGATATGAGATCAGCTATATGGGTTCTTACGATGGTATTGAGAAGAGATTAATGGAAGATTTTGACATTCACTATTATGGTATTGCAACAGGGAAATTCAGAAGATATTTCGATCCTAAGAATTTCTCAGACCCGTTTCGAGTGATCAAGGGAATACGTGAGGCGCGGAAATATCTGAAGGAAATTGGACCGAATGTAGTTTTTTCCAAAGGCGGCTTTGTCAGTGTTCCTGTGGTGCGTGCAGCGGGTACGCTGGGGATTCCATGTATTATACACGAATCGGATATGACGCCCGGTTTGGCGAATAAACTCTGTATTCCCGTGGCGGATAAGGTATGCTGTAATTTTCCAGAGACACTGCAGCAACTCCCGCCCAGCAAGGCAGTGCTGACGGGATCTCCGATCCGGCAGGAGCTTTCCTCAGGAAGCAAGGAGGCGGCATATAAGCTCTGTGGATTTGATTCTTCCAAGCCGGTCATTATGGTAGTGGGTGGCAGCCAGGGATCGGCGGCAATCAACCAGGCAGTCAGGGATGTACTTCCGGAGCTACTGGCTGACTTTCAGGTGGTGCATTTGTGCGGCAAGGAGAAGATGGATAATCTTCTGCTCACGACTCCCGGCTATAAGCAGTTCGAGTATATCAAGTCCGAGATGAAGGATCTTTTCGCCATGGCGGATATAGTCATTTCCAGGGCAGGAGCGAATGCCATCAGCGAACTGCTCTCACTCAAGAAGCCGAATATTCTGATTCCGCTGCCGTCAACCAGCAGCAGGGGAGATCAACTGCTGAATGCCAAATCTTTCGAGTCTCAGGGATTCAGTATTGTAATCGATGAGGATGATCTGACGAATAAACTGTTGCTTGAGAAGGTGCAGGAGTTATATTTCAACAGGAAAACCTATGTGGATGCTATGCGCAAGAGCAGCCAGAGGGACGCTATTGGCGCGATTATCGGGCTGATTGAGGATGCGGCAGATAAGAAGGAAAATTCTTGAAATGCGATAATCGCGGTGCTAAACTGAAAGAAAAATGCTACTAAAATAATAAAAAGGCATGGCGGTAGGGTCTGCCGGAAAAGGAGAAGAACTATGAGCAAAGTTACATTTGATTATTCCAAAGCAGCTTCCTTCATCGGGGAGAACGAAGTGGAATCCATGAAGAAGCTGGCATTGGATGCGAAGGAAGTGCTTGTTAACAAGACAGGTGCAGGCAATGATTTCCTGGGATGGATTGATCTTCCGGTCAACTATGACAAGGAAGAGTTTGCGAGGATTAAACAGGCGGCAGCCAAGATTCAGAGTGACTCAGACGTATTGGTAGTAATCGGTATCGGTGGTTCCTATCTGGGAGCAAGAGCAGCAATCGAGTTTTTACGTCATAGCTTCTACAATGTGGTGGATAAATCCATCAGGAAGACTCCCGAAATTTATTTTGTGGGTAATTCCATCAGTTCTACCTATATCAAGCATTTGATCGACGTCATCGGCGACAGAGATTTCTCGATCAATATGATCTCCAAGTCCGGCACGACGACAGAGCCTGCCATCGCATTCCGGGTATTTAAGGAAATGGCGGAGAAGAAGTATGGCAAAGAGGGCGCCGCGAAGAGAATTTATGCTACTACGGATAAGGCGAGAGGGTCACTCAAGAACCTTGCAACAGAAGAAGGCTATGAGAGTTTCGTAGTTCCGGATGATGTGGGAGGACGTTTCTCCGTATTGACAGCGGTCGGTCTTCTGCCGATTGCCGTATCCGGTGCAGATATCGATAAATTAATGGAGGGCGCTGCGGAAGGCCGGAAGATGGCTCTGGAGGCTCCTTTCGAAGAGAACGATGCCGTAAAATATGCGGCGCTTCGTAACATTCTGCTGCGCAAGGGCAAGGCGATTGAGATTCTTGCCAACTATGAACCCAGTGTGCATTATGTGTCTGAGTGGTGGAAGCAGTTGTACGGTGAGTCTGAGGGTAAAGATCAGAAGGGTATTTTCCCGGCAAGTGTTGACTTGACCACAGACCTGCATTCCATGGGCCAGTTTATCCAGGATGGTTCCAGGAATATGTTTGAGACAGTTATCAATATCGAGGCAAGCAGGGAAGAGATCATTATCGGTGAGGAGCCGGTGGATCTGGACGGCCTTAATTACTTGGCAGGCAAGAGTGTGGATTTTGTCAACAAGAGTGCTATGAACGGAACGATTCTGGCACATACGGACGGACAGGTTCCGAACTTTATGGTGAACGTGCCTGAGGTGAACGAATTCTATCTGGGCGAGCTGTTCTATTTCTTCGAGTTTGCCTGTGGCGTGAGCGGATACCTTCTGGGAGTGAATCCGTTTAATCAACCTGGTGTAGAGAGTTATAAGAAGAATATGTTTGCACTTCTTGGCAAACCAGGATATGAGGCACAGAGAGAAGAACTGCTTAAGAGACTGTAGTCAATGGATTGCATGAGAGTTTAGATAGAGTTTAAATATAAGAGGGCGGATAACATATATTGTGGATATATGTTTTCTGCCCTTGTTTTAAAAAGAAGATAGTAAAGGAGATGAGCGCTTATGGATCGGAAGTGGACTAAAAAGGAACAGGACGGCTACACCCTGATCGAAAACATGGACGGGCAGTCACTGGGTGTTGCTGCGGACAGCAAGGTGAAAATTATGACAGTGGACGGCTATGCATTCAAGGATTTCCTCGGCACAGGCGAATTGGTACCATATGAGGATTGGAGATTATCTTATGAAGAGCGCGCGGAGGATCTGGCCAGGCGGTTATCCATAGAAGATATAGCAGGATTGATGTTGTATAGCAAGCACCAGATGATTCCGGCGAAAGGGTCTCGTGCAGCCGTATTTGGCGGAACTTATGACGGTAAGACTTACGAGGAGAGTGGTGTTGACCCCTGGGAACTGACGGATCAGCAGAAAGAATTCATTATAAAAGACAAGGTGCGCCATGTTCTGATCATGGGACTGGAAAATACGGAAACGGCGGTGCGCTGGAATAATAAACTGCAGGCGCTGGCGGAGAATACAGGTTTTGGTATTCCGGCAAATAACAGTTCGGACCCGAGACATGGGGCGGGTTCGACAGCAGAATATATGGGCGTGACGGGGGAGCCAATCTCCAAATGGGCTAACGGGATAGGGCTTTCCGCCTCCTTCGATCCTGCTCTTGTCAAAGAATTCGGAGAGGTTGCCTCGGCGGAATATCGTGCGCTTGGAATTACCACTGCCTTGTCTCCGCAGATTGATTTGGCGACAGAGCCGAGATGGATGAGGTTTGCGGATACTTTTGGAGAACATACGCAAATGACGATCGATATGGCGAAAGCATACTGCGATGGTTTCCAGACGACGGAAGGAACCGGTGACGGTTGGGGAAAGAATAGCGTGAACACGATGGTCAAGCATTTTCCTGGCGGTGGTATGGGGGAAGGTGGAAGAGACGCTCACTATGCCTATGGAAAATACGCAGTCTATCCGGGCAATAACGCTAAAGAGCATTTAAGACCGTTTACAGAAGGAGCCTTTGCGTTGGATGGCAGGACAAAGAAAGCCAGCGCGGTAATGCCTTACTATACGATTTCTTATGGCATAGACCAGAAATATCATGAGAATGTCGGTAATTCTTATAACAAGTATCTGATTCAGGATCTGCTCCGGGAAGAACTCGGATATGACGGAGTGGTGTGTACAGACTGGAACATTACCCATGATATCGGAGAAGCGGAGGAAACTTTTGCCGGCAAATGTTGGGGCGTAGAATCTTTGACTGAGGCAGAGCGGCATTGCAAGGCTTTGGAAGCCGGCGTGGATCAGTTCGGTGGAAATAATGATGTAGCTCCGGTTATGGAGGCATATCGTATGCTGTGTGAAAAATACGGGAGGGAGATTACGGAAGCCCGTTTCAGGCGGTCCGGTTACAGACTTCTTCTTAACATCTTCCGGACAGGACTGTTTGAGAATCCTTATCTGAATCTGGAAGAATCGTGCAGTACGGTGGGATGCCCAGAATTCGTGGAAAAGGGATACCGGTCTCAGCTGAAATCAGTGACTATGCTGAAGAATAAGAATAATGTGCTTCCCCTGAAAGAAGGTATCAAAGTCTATGTACCGGATAGATACATAAAATCATATCTGAATTTTATGAGTATGCCTACGGGTGACCGGACCGTTGTTTCTGCAGGGAAGAAAGCCGCCGCGGAGTATTTTGAGGTTGTGAATACGCCTGAGGAAGCGGACGCGGCACTGTGCTTCGTGGAATCTCCGATTTCTGTTGGGTACGACCCGGAGGACCGCAAAGCGGGCGGAAACGGATATGTGCCGATTACGTTGCAGTATCGGCCATATCAGGCAGTGTCGGCGAGACAGCCGAGCCTGGCGGGAGGAGATCCGTTGGAAGAGACGGCAGATCGGAGTTACCGTGGCAAATGGAACAGGGCGGCCAACGAGGCTGATCTGGATATCGTGGAGGAAATGAGAAAAAGAATGGGCAGTAAACCTGTTATCACAATAGTCGCGCTGAAAAATCCGATGGTGATGGCGGAATTGGAGCCTTGTTCAGATGCGCTTCTCGTAGAGTACGGGGTGAGTCCACAGGCGGTTCTGGATGTCATAACCGGAAGATTTACACCGGAAGGATTACTTCCCATACAGATACCGGTCAATATGGAAGCTGTGGAAAATCAGAAAGAAGATGTGGCATTCGATATGGAATGCTATCAGGATGAAGAGGGCCACAGATATGATTTCGGATATGGAATGAACTTTGACGGTGTGATAGCGGATGAGAGAATCAAGAGATATCATAAATGATGACCATATATCTCCGGGAGAATCGCCCTTGGACGATTCTTCCGGGTTTTTTTAGGTTGTGAACCGTAGATTGTAGTATTTATCGTTTTTATTGAGAAATATTCTCAATATCAAAAAAGTGTTGACAGATTGGTTAGTATGTGCTAACCTCTATTTGAAAGATGGTTAGTGGATGCTAACCATCTGCGGATAGGAGCATATATTATTTTAGAAGCTTAGATGTGCAGCCTTGTGCATCAACGGAAGGCGTAGCTTCAAAAAATATTGTTTATGGCGAAAGCTTTTTTTATTCTGATTGTGTAAAAGGGATTAACTGATTATCATCGGAAAGGAGTTGTGAGAGCTTTGGGAAAAGCAGGGAAACCGGATAAGGGTGTATATTACCGTGCTACAAGGCAGAAAGAATATATTCTGTCGAAACTGCGGGAACGCGGTCTGAGGATCACCAATCAGCGGCGGCTCATTATCGATTGTATTTTGAAGAATGAATTCAGCTGTTGTAAGGAAATCTACTGTCAGGTGAGCAAGATAGATTCTTCCATTGGTATCGCAACGGTATACCGGATGGTCAATACATTGGAGGAGATAGGCGCGATCAACCGCAAAAGTATGTATCATGTGTGTTTTGAGGAGGAGCCCGCCGCAGTACATAGCTGTATGGTGAAGTTTGATGACCGGACGCAGTTGAATCTGGACGCTGAGGAATGGAACCGTATTGTAAAGGCAGGGCTGGAAACATGCGGGTATCTGGATAATCGTAATGTAGAATTGGTGGAACTGAGGGAGTGCAGCAACAGCGTTGCGGCCGCAATGTAGAAAAGGAGATAAGCAATATGCCATTAACATTTGCAAAAGAAGGGGAACCT
>CAYXKS010000006.1:0-13561 GCA_964465725.1 uncultured Bacteroides sp.
TGATCGGTTTGATCAACATGCTGCGTGACCTGTCGGATTTCGCATCGATTGGCCCGAATATGGCGACGGCCTTGATTACCACATTCTATGGTTCCATACTTGCCAACTGGATCTGTTCGCCGGTTGCTACAAAGCTGAAAGGCAAGAATGCAGAAGAAATGATGGTTAAAGAGATAGAGATAGAAGGGCTTCTTTCTATTCAGGCGGGTGAGAATCCGCGTGTGATTGAGGAGAAGCTGAAATCATTCCTTGCACCGAAGGATAGAGGTTCTATGGGAGATGATGGAGGTGAGGCATAAATGGCTAAGAAGAAGCAGGAGGAGGCGCCGAAAGGTTCACCGGCGTGGATGGCCACTTTCTCGGATCTGATGAATTTGCTGCTCTGTTTCTTCGTGCTGTTGTTTTCCATGTCTTCCATTGATGCGGCGAAGTTTGAACAGGTCGTGGCTTCTTTTAATCAGACATTTTCCGTTCTGAATGGCGGCGCTACAGCGATCGGTGACGGAATACTGATCAGCAACGGCGTCAGTCAGTTGAATGAGCTGGATGATTATATCAACAGCACAGGTAAAATGGACGAAGGACAGATCGTTGATGATGATCTGGCGAACGTGCAGGAGAAAATGGAAGAGGCGAAGATAGAGGAGTCTGAGCAGCTTGCGGAGCAGATTCAGGAAGCGGTAGACGAGAAGGATCTGGGCAATGAGATTGATATTGAGTTTACAAGCCAGTATGTACAGTTGACCCTGAAGGGAGCATTGCTTTTTGACTCTGGAAGCGCCCTCTTGAAGGATGAGGCGAAGCCAGTTCTTGACCAGGTGGGGCTTGTGTTGGAACGATATGCCGGTGGCACGATAGAGATAGAAGGACATACAGATAATGTGCCGATGTCTGGGACGAAATATTCTAATAATGATGAATTGAGTTCGGGGCGTGCGCTGTCAGTGTTTGATTATCTGTTGTCGGTTACCAATTTAGACCCGGCCAATATGAAACATGCAGGCAGAGGCGAGTATGTTCCGGTTGCGGATAATTCAACGCCGGAGGGCAGAACGAGGAACAGGCGTGTCGAGATTAAGATTTATAATTCGCTTAGTTCTTATTAATGTTTAGAATTTACTTGATTAAAATATGTTAAAATATAATATAAAGGAGAACAATACATCATGAAGAAGAACCTGATTTCCGTTATTATATTAGCTCTGCTGATTGTAAACATAGTGCTGACGGCAATTATGATGTTCAGTGTGACGGGTACGGCGAGAAAGACTTCGGCTTTGGTGGATAACATTACGAGAGCGTTGAATCTGGAACTGACGTCTAGAGGTGACGCAGGTAAGACTGCAGTGCCGATTTCTGATATTGCAACTTATGATATTGCCGAGATGACGATAGAGCTTCAGCGCGGCGAGGATAATAAGCAGCATTTCTTCGTAGGGTCTATTACGCTTTCCATGAATATGAAGGATGAGGATTACAAGACATACGGCGAGGAGATGGAATCCAGAGAAAGCCTGATTAAGAGTGAAATAACAGATGTAATATCCAGTTATACGGCTGAGGAGGCAAGAAGCAGTCAGGATGCGATCAAAGAGGAGATCCTGGAGAGGATTCAGACGATGTTTGATTCAGAGTTTATCTTTAATGTGGCGTTTAGTGACATTATAATTCAATAATTTCTCGAGAAGAGCCACAGGAGGTGAACTTTCGTGGGAGAGATATTATCTCAAAATGAGATTGACAGTCTATTGGCGGCGTTGAACAGCGGTGAAATAGACGCTGAGGGAATAAATAGCGCCGAAGACAAACAGGTAAGAAATTACGATTTCAAACGTCCTACCAAGTTTTCGAAAGAGCATTTGCGAACACTGGAGATTATATATGAACATTATTGCCGGTTGCTATCTACAAGTCTTCCGGTATATCTCAGAAAGAGCGTACAGGTTTCGGTCATAAGTTCTGAGGCAATCGTATTCTCGGAATTCACAAATGCACTTTTCAATCCGGTTATTTTAGGAATTGTGAATTTCCAGCCGCTGGGCGGTACAATTCTTGTTGAGATGGCAACGCGGCTTGGATATGCAATGATCGACAGGATGCTGGGCGGAGAAGGAGCTCCACTCAATGAGAACAGAGATTTTACCGAAATAGAATTGACGATTATAGAGAAGATGATGTCAGTCTGTATGCAGCTTATGCGGGAGCCGTGGAAGAATGTGATGGATGTCAGTCCGGTGCTGGAACGGATTGAGACAAATTCACAGTTTGCACAGATGATATCACCCAATGACATGATAGCGATTGTTACTCTTAATATGAAGATAGGTGATGTCGAAGGGTTCATGAATATTTGTCTTCCGTTCTTCACGCTTGAGAGCGTTATGGATAGATTGAATACCAAGTACTGGTATGCGAATATGCAGGAGCAGAAGGAAGAGGAACTGGAAGAGTATCTTGAGGCACTGATCAAAAGAGTGGATGTTCCTGTCACGGCAGTGCTTGGCAAGACGAATATAGCGGTCAGCGATTTCGTCAATATACAAGTGGGAGATATTATACGCCTGAATACCGATGTGGAACAGGATCTGAGAGTATACGTCGGGAATATAGAGAAATTTACCGCTTTACCGGGTTCGAGCAAAGACAAATATGCAGTACGCGTAACGTCGGTAATAAGAGAGGAGGAATAGAAGCATGGACGGAATGTTATCACAGGATGAAATAGCTGCGCTCTTGAGCGGTATGGATTCGTCAGGTGGTGGGGATACAGCAGCGGAACCTGCAGCTTCTGCATCGGCGGAACAGATAGATGATATACCGACTGAATCTCTTCTGTCGGATATGGAGAAAGATGCCATAGGTGAAGTGGCTAACATCAGCATGGGTTCTTCAGCCACGACGTTATCTTCACTTGTCAACCGTAAGGTTAAGATTACGACACCGGTGGTGACACTGGCCAAATGGGACAGTGTGTTGAAGGATTATGAGAAACCCTGTGTATTTATTCAGATTAAATATACGGTAGGACTGGATGGATCGAATATTCTGGTTCTGAAGGAGCATGATGTCAAGGTCATCACAGATTTGATGATGGGCGGCGATGGAAGCAATACTGACGGTGAATTGGGTGAACTGCATCTGAGTGCGATCTCGGAGGCGATGAATCAGATGATGGGTTCCTCGGCCACTTCACTGTCGACGATGCTTGACAAGATGATCGATATCAGTCCTCCAGAGGCAACCTTTATCGATCTGTCTACATTGAAGTCCGGAGGGGAAATAGCGCCTTTCCTAGCAGATGTGTTTGTTAAAATTGCATTTCACATGCAGATCGATGATTTGGTTGATTCCTCTATCATGCAGTTGTACCCTGTGAAGTTTGCAAAGGAGGTATGCGATACTTTCCTGAGTAATCAGATGGGAGGCACAACATCTGAGTCTGCACCACAGACAGCAGCGTCAGCATCTCAGGCGACGCCGCCTCAGGCTGCTTCAGCGCCGCAGATGGATATGAGCCAGATGGGTATGGCGCAGATGGGAATGCCACAGATGCAGATGGGGATGAATCAGATGGGAATGAATATGAATCAAATGGGTATGTCACAGATGCCGCAGATGCAGATGGGAATGCCACAAATGGGAATGGGGATGCCGCAAATGCAGATGGGTATGCCACAGATGCAAATGATGCCTAACATGAATATTCAGCCTGCACAGTTCCAGAGCTTTTCCAAGGACGGAGGTACAGCGCCGGGACAGGAAAATATAGGATTGATCCGGGACGTACCGTTGGAAGTTACGGTGGAGCTTGGCAGGACATCCAAATCCATAGCGGAAATTCTGGACTTCACACCGGGAACTATCATAGAACTTGATAAAATTGCCGGTGAACCGATAGATATACTGGTAAATGGTAAACTTGTAGCTAGAGGTGAAGTTGTTGTAATTGAGGAGAGTTTCGGGGTTCGTATCACTGAAATCATCAAATAATATATGATAGGAGAAGAGAGATGGCAAAGAATATTTTAATTTGTGATGATGCGGCGTTCATGCGTATGATGATCAAGGATATCCTGACGAAGAATGGATATAATGTGGCTGGTGAAGCTGAGAACGGTGCAAGAGCCGTTGAGCAGTATAACACTTTGAAGCCTGACCTTGTGCTTATGGATATTACGATGCCGGAGATGGATGGTATTCAGGCATTGAAGAAGATCAGGGAAAATGATTCCAGCGCTAAAGTCATTATGTGTTCTGCCATGGGACAGCAGGCGATGGTTATTGAGTCGATTCAGTCTGGCGCCAGAGATTTTATCGTTAAGCCTTTCCAGGCAGATCGTGTCATAGAGGCTGTTAAGAAGGTAGTGGGATAATGATACTTCTCACGGTATCTGAGAGAGTGGACTCTTATGTACAGTTTTTGACTGTTCTGATTCTGTTCGTTTTGGTATTGGTAATTACCTATTTTGCAACCAAATGGATGGCAGGTTATCAGAAGAGCAAGGGCTCCAATGCGAATATGGAGGTCATAGAGTCGATTGGACTTGCTGGAAATAAATATCTCCAGATTATTCGTGTTGGACAGAAATATTTGGCAGTAGCAATTTGTAAAGATACTGTTACAATGTTAACAGAGATCCCGGAACAGGATCTGATCCTTTTTGATGGGAGTGTGCCTAAAGCTATGGGCTTTAAAGATATTTTAGATAAAGTACAAAAAAGAAATATTCTGGAAAAAAAAGACGGGCGAGACGAATGAAAAGAAATTTTTCCGGATATCATTTGGCAAGAATAATATGCCTGCTATTTTTGGCAGGCATATTGTGTCTGAGATCAGGGATGACAGCATATGCAGCGGCTGATACACCGTATCGGGACTCCAATCTTACAGGGACATCGCAGGAGCGGACGAACGAGCGTGATCCGGGAACCTCACAGGATGCCGACGAGTTAGCAGAACTGAATATAGCCAATACAGTGACAGTCACGGTTGATGATGGGAATGGAAATGTGAATGGCGCGCTGCGCATTCTGATAATTCTGACCTTGATTGCTGTAGCACCATCGCTGATTATCATGTTGACCTCGTTTACCAGAATTATTATTGTTCTGCATTTTACGAGGCAGGCACTCAATACACAGACGGCGCCGCCTAACACAGTTTTGATAGGTATTGCGCTCTTTTTGACGTTCTTTATTATGCAGCCGACGCTTACCAGTATTTATAATGAGGCTATAGTTCCGTATGAGGCGGGAGAACTGACCAATGAGGAGGCAATCACAAAGGCGGCGGAGCCGCTCAGAACATTTATGTATGGCCAGACAATGAAGAAGGATGTGAACCTTTTCATGGGCATCAGCCGCTTAGAGTGGAATGGCGAGCTGGAGGAGATCCCCATGAGTGTGCTTGTGCCAAGTTTCATCATCAGTGAACTCAGGACAGCGTTTATTATTGGCTTCCTGATCTACATTCCTTTTATTGTGATCGATATGGTAGTGGCGTCTACTCTTATGAGTATGGGTATGATGATGTTGCCTCCCACGACGATTTCCATGCCGTTTAAAATCTTGCTGTTTGTGCTGGCGGATGGCTGGTATTTGATTATTAAGGGTCTTGTGGAGAGCTTTTATAGGTAGCAGTTACCGTGAAGTCCTGTGCCCGCTTTTCATAGAAGGTTTGTGTCAGGGATGGAATGGGCATAAGCAGATTCTGTAACAGTGAAGCCGAAGGCTGAACTGTTACATCCGGGAAAGGAAAGACAGTTATGGTTATTGATGATGTCACAGCGATTGCCCAGACGGCAATCTATACGATTATCAAATGTGCGGCGCCGCTTCTGTTGGTGTCACTGTGCGTAGGATTGATCGTCAGCATTTTCCAGACGGTTACTTCCATTCAGGAGCAGACGCTTACATTCGTTCCGAAAATACTGGCTATTTTCCTGGCGTTAATTGTTATGGGACATTGGATCATGAACAATATGGTAGAATACATGACCGCTCTTTGGTCGGATTTTAATCTCTACATCAACTGAAGCGAGTGACGGCATGATCGATATTACCTTTACCTTTGCTGATTTAGAATATTTTTTGCTTGTCCTTGTCAGGATCAGTTGCTTTGTATATGTAGCGCCTTTTTTTTCGATGAGTAATACGCCCAGGATGATAAGGGTTGGTTTCAGTATTTTCCTTTCTTACCTGGTCTATATGGGAATAGACCGCAATGAGGTAGTATATAATACGCTGTTAGGGTATGCTGTAATTGTCATGAAGGAGGCGCTGACGGGATTTCTGATCGGCTGGGGTGCACAGATCTGTACGACGGTCACATCCTTTGCGGGAAGTATAGCGGATATGGAGATCGGTATTTCCATGGTCTCCCTGATGGATCCGACAACAAGACAGCAGGCGACCTTTACCGGTGTGTTTTATCAGTATATTTTTACGTTGTTTTTGATGATCAGTGGCATGTATCAGTACCTGCTGCTTGCTCTGACAGACAGTTTTACCCTGATTCCTGTTAACGGGGCTATCTTTAAATCAGACTCTCTGCTGGAATCGGTTATTATGTTTATGGGAGATTATCTGGCTATGGGATTTCGGATCATTCTTCCGATTTTCTGTACTATGATACTCTTAAACTGTATTCTCGGTATTCTCGCAAAGGTATCTCCGCAGCTGAATATGTTTGCTGTCGGTATGCAGCTTAAAGTGCTGGTGGGACTTGTGATTTTGTTTCTGACTGTCAGGATGCTTCCTGTTGCGGCAGATTATATATTCGATGCGATGAAGAAGATGATTGTATCCTTTGTGGAGGGGATGATGTGATACTAGAGTATAATCTCCAGTTTTTTGCCAAGGATGGTCCTGGCGGGGAAAAAACAGAAGAACCTACTGCCAAGAAATTACAGGATGCCCGCAAGGAAGGACAAGTCGCCAAGAGCAAAGAGGTTACGAGTGCGTTTGAATTGCTTGCTTTTTTCATCGTATTCTATGTCTGGGTTGAGTATATGGGAACTTTCTTTGTAGGCGATATGTACGATGTCTACTCCCAGATCCCGGAATATGTCAAGATGTATGACGGCTATATTCAGGATCAGACGTTCAGCGCTATCTTTGTGAAGTCCATGCTGAGAATTCTTCTGACTATGGCGCCTTTTCTTCTGGTGGGGTTTCTGGTGGCATTTCTGACCAATGTGCTTCAGGTAAAGTGGAGACCGACAACGAAGCCGCTGCAGCCAAAGTTCAGCAAGTTGAATCCAATTAATGGCTTTAAACGTTTCTTTTCTGTCAATTCGTTGGTGGAACTTGTGAAATCGCTTCTCAAACTGGGGCTGATTGGTTATGTGGTATATTCTTACCTGAGGGATAATATGCCGTCGCTGTATCTGTTCTATGACATATCCCTGAATCAGGGAATCATGCAGGTTGGAACGCTGGTAGTGAATCTTGGAATCCGGATATCGCTCTTCTATATGATCATTGCAGTGTTGGACTATGTCTATCAGAAAGTCAAGTTTAAGAAAGACATGAAGATGACGAAGCAGGAAGTCAAGGATGAATACAAGAATCAGGAAGGAGATCCTCAGATTAAGAGCAAACAGCGCCAGAGGATGCAGGAGGCGTCCAGACGACGTATGATGCAGCATCTTCCACAGGCGGATGTGGTCATCACGAACCCTACGCACTATGCGGTGGCTATTAAGTATGATCCGGAGATTTATGACGCTCCTTACGTGATCGCCAAGGGCGCCGACTACCTGGCGCAGAAGATCAAGGAGGCAGCGAAGGAAAATCATATCGAAATTGTTGAGAACAAGCCGTTGGCCCGTATGCTATATGCGAATGTGGATGTGGGTAGCGTAGTTCCGCCGGAGCTATATCAGGCTGTGGCGGAGGTACTGGCGTTTGTATATCACCTGCAGGGCAGGGTTTAGAGCTATAATAGATTGATAAAGTGAAAGGGGAAGAGCAGTCATGGGAAATCTGAAAAAGGCGGATTTGGGCGTAACCGCTTATGTACTTACCGCTTTTATTATGCTGATCGTGTCTGTACCGGCGAGCCTTCTGGATGTTCTGTTGGCATGCAACATTGCGATAGCCTTTACGATCCTGTTCGGATGCATGTTTGCCAATGAAGTGCTGAGCATGTCATATTACCCGACAATGCTGCTTTTTACGACTATATTTAGAATTGCATTAAATGTTTCCTCGACGAAATTGATTCTGACTACCGGAGATCCTGGTAATGTCGTGCGTACCTTTGGACAGTATGTAGGTGGAAACGATATCGTTGTTGGCTGTATCGTTTTTATCATTTTGATTATCGTGCAGTTTATGATCATAAATAAAGGATCTGAGCGAGTGGCCGAGGTTACTGCCAGATTTACGCTGGATGCTATGCCGGGTAAACAGATGGCGATTGACGCCGATCTGAATACGGGAGCCATTACAGATGCGGAAGCCAAGAAGCGCCGTGAGAAGATTCAGGAGGAAGCCAATTTCTTTGGGTCCATGGACGGTGCTGTGAAGTACGTTAAGGGAGACGCCACCGCGGGACTGGTTATCACGATGATCAATATCATCGGTGGTATTGCCATGGGCGTATGGCGGCAGGGTATGGAACTGAATGAGGCGCTGTCAACGTTTACGATCCTGACAATCGGTGACGGACTGGTAAGTCAGATTCCTTCACTGTTAATCTCTCTGTCAACAGGTATTCTTGTCACGAAAGGCTCCAAGGATGCTGATTTCGGCACAGTTTTGGTGGGCCAGCTTTTTGGGGCGCCGAAGGTATTGTATTTAGTGGGTGCGGTGATGGCAGGCCTGGGTATCATTACACCATTGAATTCCATTGTGTTTGTGGGGTTGGGTATGGTATTTATTGTCTCAGGCAGAATAATGGCAGGGACGATTGAGACTGCCCAGATTGAGCATGAGGCGGACGAGGAGGAAGCGGCGGCGGAGGAGATCAGGCAGCCGGAGAACGTCACATCACTGCTGCAGGTGGATCCGATCGAGTTGGAATTTGGTTATGGTATTATTCCGTTGGCGGACGTCAACCAGGGTGGTGACCTGTTAGACCGCGTTGTTATGATAAGGCGTCAGATCGCTCTGGAACTTGGAACGGTGGTACCGATTATCCGTCTGCGTGATAACATACAGTTGAACCCTAATCAATATATTATTAAAATCAAAGGTGTACAGGTCAGTGAAGGAGAGATCCTTTTTGACCATTACATGGCTATGAATCCTGGTTATGTGGAGGAAGAGATCACGGGTATTCCGACTTTTGAGCCTTCGTTCCATCTGCCGGCGATCTGGATTACGGAAGGCCAGAGAGAGCGGGCGGAGAGTATGGGTTATACAGTGGTAGATCCGCCTTCGATTATAGCGACGCATTTGACCGAGATCATCAGGCAGTACATAGCGGAGCTGTTGACCAGGCAGGACGTACAGAACCTCGTCAACAATTTGCGGGAATCCAATCCTTCCCTTGTGGAGGAACTGGTGCCGAAGCTGCTTGGGCTTGGTGAGATACAGAAAGTCCTGCAGAATCTGCTGCGGGAAGGCATCTCTATCAGGGATCTGCTCACGATATTCGAGACACTAGCTGATTATGCGGCGACTACGAGAGATACA
Organism: uncultured Bacteroides sp.; assembly: GCA_964465725.1. Classification (GTDB taxonomy): domain Bacteria; phylum Bacillota; class Clostridia; order Lachnospirales; family Lachnospiraceae; genus UBA3282. The sequence continues at coordinate 9,643 of CAYXKS010000006.1, forward strand.
GATATTCTGACTGAGTATGTCAGACAGAGTCTCAAGAGGGCAATATCCAATAAGTTTTTCCCGTCCAACGAGACAACCAGCGTGGTAACGCTGGATCCGAAACTGGAGCAGGAGATTATGGGCAGCGTGAAGCAGACCGAGCAGGGCGCATATCTGACGTTGGATCCGGCCAAAACCAGGGCGATCATGGACTCAGTGGGAGTGGAGACGAAGAAACTGGAAGATCTTGGCAAGATGCCTGTTGTGATCACATCGCCTATTGTCAGGGTATATTTTAAGAAGCTTACGGAAGATTATTATAAGGATCTAGTTGTTGTATCTTACAATGAAGTGGAGTCCAATATTGAATTACAGTCCGTTGGGATGGTGACAGCATAATGATAATCAAGAAATTTACTGCAAGAACAGAGAGCGAGGCTCTTGTCAACGCGAAGAAAGAACTGGGCGAAGGCGTGGTGGTCATGAATGTCAAGGAAATCAAGGCAAAAGGTTTCTTTGCTTTCTTGAAGCCGAGCACGGTGGAGGTGACCGTGGCGCTGGAGGAGGAGACGGAAAAGTATACGGCGGCGGTTTCCGCTATCAACAATGTGATCGCTTCCAGTCAGCAGAAAGAGGAAGCAGCCCCTCCTGTGGCAGCTACACCTGCCGCCGCCATAGAACCGGAAGAGAAGGGGAAGAAGGAGAGCAGTGCTATTGAGGAGAAACTTGACAGCCTGCAGTCATTATTGGAGCAGCAGCTTCAGAAGCCCGAAGAGGAAAAGGAGAAGGAAGAGGCGGAGGAGGAGAAGCCCGAAGATAAAGAGACCGAGATTGATAAATTTATGAAGCTGCTTCATGACACTATGTTGGATAATGAGGTGGATGAGAAGTACGCCAAAGAGATTCTGGAAGAGATCGGGCAGATCAATAAGCCGAATATGCCCTTTGACTATGCGCTTGCGAATATTTATCAGAAGATGGTGCTTAAGTTCGGCAAGCCGGACTGTATTACACCGGGGTCGAATGGTATTAAGATGGTTTTTTTTATCGGTCCTACGGGTGTTGGCAAGACAACGACCATCGCCAAGCTCGCATCTATATTCCGGGTAGACCAGAAGAAGAAAGTGGCGCTTCTGACTACGGATACGTATCGTATTGCGGCGGCAGAGCAACTCCGCATCTATGCGAATATTCTGGAAGTTCCTTTCCGCATCATCTATACGGAGGAGGAGATCGGAAAGGCGATGGAAGATTTTAGGGATTACGATTATATCCTGGTAGATACGGCCGGTCATTCTCATCAGAATACGATACAAAAGGAAAACATGGGCAATTTTATCCACTCCGTGGATGGAAAAGTGGACAGAGAGGTCTATCTGGTCTTAAGTGCCACGACGAAATACCGAGATCTGATCAGTATAGCAGATTCTTATAAAGAAATAGCAGATTTCAAATTAATTTTCACGAAGTTGGACGAGACGACTACGCTGGGAAATCTGTTGAACCTGAAGCTGTATACCGGTGCCTCCCTGTCGTATGTGACATATGGACAGAACGTTCCGGATGATATTGAGGAGTTCAATCCACAGGGCACGGTTAAGAAGCTTTTGGGAGGGAAGAACTAAGGAGGAAGGCTGGATGGATCAGGCCGAACAATTAAGGAATATAATTAAAGCAAATAATCAGGCGCAGAGGCCTCTTGCAAGAGTAATCACTGTTACCAGCGGTAAGGGTGGTGTGGGAAAGTCCAATACAGCGATTAATCTGGCGATACAGTTTCGTAAGATGGGACAGAGGGTTATTATTCTGGATGCAGATTTCGGGTTGGCTAATATAGAAATCATGTTTGGTGCAGTGCCGAAGCATAACTTGTGTGATTTAATCTATCAGGGCAAGAATATAAAGGAAATCATCACCTGGGGGCCTATGGATGTGGGATTTATTTCCGGAGGTTCTGGTATTGCGGGTATGTCCAATTTAAGTAGAGATTATCTGAACTATATTATACAGAATCTGGTACAACTGGACGAGATGGCCGATACGATTATTATAGATACCGGAGCCGGCATATCCGATGCTGTTCTGGAATTTCTGGTGGCAAGCGGCGAGATACTTCTCGTAACGACACCGGAACCGACTTCCATCACAGATTCCTATTCTCTGCTGAAAGCATTGAACCGGCACCCGCGGTATTCCAGTGAAACCACATCGGTCAAGGTGATTGCCAACAAGGTTTCGGGAGAGGATGAGGCGGAGGCATTATTTTCCAAATTGAAAGCGGTTGTGGTACGGTATCTGAGAGTGCCGATCACGTATTTGGGAATGGTTCCGCAGGATCAACAGCTTGCCAGAGCAGTCATGCAGCAGATGCCGGTATCGCTGGATAATCCGAAGGCCAAATCGACGCTTGCCTATGAGACTCTGGCGGCGAAGCTGATGAATAAGGAATTGAGTGGAAGTTTGCCGAAACGTGGTATGGCAGCATTCTTTTCTCATATTATAGCTAAGAGATAGAAATGAATTAATACAGAAAAATATGATCTGTGGCAGGAAGGATGCCCGGAGAGGAGGATAACATGGCAATTCTTTTGTCTAAATATGTAATCCCTGGCTGTCGCGTGGACATACAGGAAATAGTGCATTCCGAACAGGAAGACGGCAATGAGATCCGGATGGATGGCAAAGGATATCGCAGTAAGGTATTGGATATTTTGGACGAAGACAAGATAGAGATTCTCATGCCGATGGAGAAGTCCAAAGTAGTCACACTGCCGGTAGACGGTGAATATGACTTGTATTTTTTTACTGAGATGGGATTGTATCAATGCTATGCCAGAATAACGGACCGATATAAGGATAATAATGTGTCTGTTATGGTTATGGATCTGCTCAGCAATCTTCGCAAGTACCAGAGGAGAGAATACTACCGCCTAAGCTGTGCCCTGGACATGGATTCGAGACCTTTGGAATCGGAAGAAGTAAAGCTTGCGGAGGAGGGGCGCCGGGAGAGGAAAATTCCGGATCTACCTCTCAAACAGAGTATTATCGTAGATATCAGCGGCGGGGGAATGCGGTTCGTGGCGGATTATGCGTATGAGACCGATATGCTGATTATGTGCAAGTATCATCTGTATATTGACAAGGAAGAGAAGGAATATAACCTGGTGGGAAAAGTGCTGGCTGTGCAGGAATTGGAAAACCGTCCGGGCACTTATGAACACAGAGTTCAGTATATCAATGTAGATATGGAGGAGCGGGAAGAGATTATCAAGTATATTTTTGACGAGGAGCGCAGAACACTCAGAAATCAGAAAAGAAATTAGCATACAAACAGGAGGTGTGTTGCGATGAAAAAAATATTGGTCGTTGACGACTCTGCACTTATGAGAAGGGTCCTTTGTGATATAATCAACAGTGACAGCAGATTTCACGTGGAAGATCGGGCAAACAATGGAGTGGAAGCTCTGGAATTGCTGAGCAAAAAGACATACGATGCGGTTGTACTGGATGTCAATATGCCGCAGATGAACGGTCTTGAACTGTTGAAGGAGCTGCAGAAGCGCAAGATTGCAACGAGAGTCATGATGGCCAGTACCGATACCAGGGAAGGCGCCAAGATCACATTGGATGCATTGGAATTGGGGGCGCTTGATTTTATTCACAAGCCCAACAATGCAATGGACTGCAGGGGGGACGCTTTTAAGAAGCAGATGCTGAGTATTCTGACCGCAGTGTCAGAGTCCAGAATTCCGTCTTTCAAGAGCAAACTTTTCACTGCAGAGGAGATGAAAACATCCAAGAAGATGCTGGAACTGGTAGGAAAGCATACATCTTCCGTGATGGGCAATAAGGTGATAGCTCTTGCCAGTTCAACAGGAGGGCCGAAAGCACTGCATTCGGTAATTCCGAAATTGCCGAAGAATCTGAACGCGCCGATGGT
>CAYXKS010000006.1:13661-31280 GCA_964465725.1 uncultured Bacteroides sp.
AAAGAAGATTCATGTGATCGCCCAGGACGAGAATACATGTGCGGTATACGGTATGCCGAAAAGTGTATTTAAGGCAGGCGTGACAGACCAGGTAGTACCGCTCGAGCAGATTGCACAGGAAATCATAATGAACGTGGGGGTAAAATAATATGGATGTAAGTCAATATCTTGAAATTTTTCTCGATGAAACAAGTGAGCATCTTCAGAACCTGAATACTCAGATTCTTTTGTTGGAACAGGAACCGGACAATATGGATACGATCAATGAGATTTTCCGGGCAGCTCATTCCCTGAAGGGTATGGCGGGTACCATGGGTTATAAGAGAATGCAGACTCTGACTCATGATATGGAAAATGTATTCTCAGAAGTCCGCAATGGCAATATCAAGGTTAAGGCGGAAATGATCGATGTACTGTTCCAGTGCCTGGATGCCCTGGATGAATATAATACCAATATCCGTGAGACGGCGGATGAGGGTACCAATGATAATGAACCTCTGATCAAACAGTTGAATGACATTATGAATGAGGGCAAGGAGGATACGGAGGAGGAAGCTTCCGGCAATACCGCTGCCCCGGCTGCTCCGGCACAGTCAGCTTCAGGAGGAAAGAAATGGTTGGATATCAGTCTGGGTGATGCTGAGCGCAATGTCTTAAAGGAAGCAGTCAAGCAGGGTAAGAATGTCTACGGCATGACTGTTACTGTACAGGAGTCATGTATCTTGAAGGCAGCCAGAGCTTTTCTGGTATTCAAGGCGGTCGAGGAGAGCGGAGAGATCATTGTATCCGATCCACCGGCACAGGAGATCGAGGACGAGAAGTTCGGCATGGATTTCAGTTTGATCATCATATCTGACAACTCTCTGGATAAAGTGCTCGAAGCCGCCAGGAACGTGTCAGAGATTAAGGAAGTGATTGGCGACGTATTTGATCCGGATCATGAGACTGTTCCGGAAACCGCTCCAGTACAACAGGAAGAGCCTGCACAGAAGCAGGAGGAAGAGCCGAAGGCTCCTCCCGCGGCGCCTCCGGTTGCCGCAGCAGCTCCGGCTAAAGGGAATAAGAAGACAGAGGAGAAGAAACCTGCGGCAAATAAGCCGGTGGTAAACAGAACGGTCAGAGTAGATATAGAGAAACTGGATACGTTGATGAATCTGGTAAGTGAGTTGATCATCGCCAAGAACTCTCTTGTATCTGCCTCTGCTGTATCCGGGACATCCAGTTCGGCGGTCAATGAGCAGATTGAGTATCTCGAGAGTGTGACAACATCCTTGCATGAATCCGTCATGAAGGTCAGAATGGTGCCTATCGAGAGTACCGTGAGCAAGTTCCCGCGTATGGTTCGTGACTTACAGAAGAAGCTGGGTAAGAAGATGGAACTGTACATGTCCGGTGAGGAGACAGAACTTGACCGTACCGTGGTGGATGAGATCGGTGATCCGTTGATGCATCTGCTGCGTAACTCTGCGGACCATGGACTGGAATCAGCGGAAGTGCGTTTAGAGAGAGGAAAACCGGAAGTAGGTTCTATTTTCTTGGATGCATATCAGGATGGCAATAATGTTGTGATCGAAGTACGGGATGACGGTAATGGTATCGATACACAGGCTGTCAGAAATAAGGCGATCGAGCGTGGCATTATCACACCGGAGCAGGCTGAGAATATGAGCGAGAAGGACAGTATTGCACTTCTGTTCAATGCAGGATTCTCCACCGCCAAAGTGGTATCCGACGTATCGGGCCGAGGCGTGGGTCTTGATGTAGTAAAATCCAAGATAGAAGCTCTGAGTGGTGAAGTGGAAGTGAAGTCCAAGCTGGGAGAAGGTAGTTCCTGGATCATCAGACTTCCTTTGACATTGGCTATCATTCAGGCGCTTATGGTGGATATTGGTAATGAGAAGTACGCTATTTCACTTGGCGCGATCCAGACCATAGAGGATATTCCGCCTCAGGATGTAAAGCTGGTTCAGGCTAAAGAAGTGATTCAGCTCCGTGATCTTGTCATTCCATTGATTCGTCTGAATGAGATTCTGGATATTGAGAGTAAGAAAGATCCGGCAGAGAATATGGTTGTAGTTATCGTGAAGAAAGGTGACAAGCTGGCAGGGTTGGTAGTAGATGAACTGATTGGACAGCAGGAGATCGTAATCAAGCCGTTAGGTAAATATGTCAGCAAATGCAAGGTTATCAGCGGCGCAACCGTATTGGGAGATGGTGAAGTAGCCCTGATCCTGGATGCCAACACACTGATTTAAGCAGAGGGAGGAACGATGATATGGAAGAATTAAAGGGAGCCGGCGAATCCAAACAGTTTATCGTTATCAAACTGGGAGAGGAGCAGTACGGAATCGATATTAAATATATTGAGAACATAGTCAGGATGCAGCATATTACCAGGGTGCCGAAGGTTGATACCTATCTGAAGGGTGTGATCAACCTGCGCGGCGAAGTTATTCCGGTAATGAGTATCCGCATCAAGATGGGGTTAGAGCCTGATGCGGAGACGAAATCCAGCCGTATTATCATTCTGAAGCTGGGGATGAACGGTCTGATTGGTGTCATTGTGGATGAGGTGAAAGAGGTGGTTACGCTTGAGAGTGATCAGATTGAGAAGATAGCATATGATTCCAAGGAGGAAAAGGATAGTTTCCTGTACGGAGTTGGCAAGTGTGCGGGAGGATTGATTTCCTTACTTGATCTGAATTCGGTAGTACTTGAAAACATGTAGGAGGTTGTATTGTGGGCGGGATTACTTTAGAAGAAATGCCTGAGGAGTATTTTGACGTTTTGAAAGAACTGGGAAATATCGGGGCAGGCAACGCGACTACAGCACTGTCACAGATGATGCAGTGCAAAGTGGATATGTCGGTTCCACAGGTCAAACTGTTGGAATTTAAGGAACTTGGCGAGATCATCGGCGGTGAAGAAATGATTATGGCCGGGATTTATCTGGGCATTGAGGGAGATATTACCGGCAGTATTATGTTTCTTCTGGAGAAACAGATGGCCAGGCATCTTGTGAATAAGCTTATGGGCACATGTGTGGAAGGAGAAGAGTTTTCCGAGATGGAATTTTCTGCTTTGAAAGAGGTGGGCAATATAATTACGGCGGCTTATCTGACTTCTCTTTCGAGCCTGACAGGACTGACGATTTATCCTTCAGTGCCTGACCTGACAGTTGATATGGTGGGTGCTATCTTAAGTGTCCCGGCGATTGAGTTTGGTGCGCTTGGTGATAAGATGCTGCTGATACAGACACAGTTTTTTGATGAAATGGTTATGGATGGATATTTTATCCTTGTTCCGAATCTGGACTCCTATGGTAAAATTTTATCGGCGTTAGGACTTGGCGCCTGAGATGCGATGATAATATATTAACTGAGAAATATAAACAGGAGATATCATATTATGGGCAATGTGATAAAGGTCGGTATGGCTGATTTGAATGTGTGCGTCAGTCCTGACAGCATCACCACGTTAGGGCTGGGGTCCTGTGTCGGAATTGCAATCCGTGACCCGGTTACCAAGATTGGCGGGTTGGCGCATGTCATGCTTCCAGACAGCACTACGATTAGAAATAATACGAATATTCCCAAATTTGCAGACACTGGAATCGAAGAATTGGTGAAGCGTGTGGTGGCCAGAGGTGCGAACAGAGGCCGCCTGGTGGCCAAGATAGCAGGCGGTGCGCAGATGTTTGCATTCCAGACTAAGAATGATATGGTTCGGGTTGGCGAACGCAATGTGGAAGCGAGTAAGAGAAAGTTGGCACAAATGAAAATACCTGTTGTTGCGCAGGACACGGGTAAGAATTATGGAAGAACCGTTATTTTCTATCCGGAGACCGGAGATTTTGTGATTCGGGCGGTCGGTAAGCCGGAGACTATTATATGAAATAAACGGCCAGAAGCGGCAGTGGAAGGATTGGGAATTGGATAACGAAGCAGTAAATACCGTTGAAGAGATAGAGGATGAAATTGAGAACCAGCCAGAAGCGGAAAGCCCGAAAGAGAGGCAGGCAAGAGAGAAACGGGAGGCGGAAGAACGCGCGTTCAGAGCAAAGAAGCGCAAATTGATTCCACCTTTTGTTATGCTGCTTGCCGGTGCGGCGGTCAGTATCACTTTGCGTGTGCAGCATTATGATACAAAGTCGATGCTGATTATTCTGCTGATTGCGCTGATCGTATTTTATATAGCGGGATGTGTGATCAAAGGAATGCTGGATGTATTTGAACGTCAGTTGGAAGAGGCCAACATGGAAGAGGGCGAAGTCATCGAGAAGGAACTCGCAGAAGAAGGTAAAGCGAAATAAATTCAGAAGCGATTGTAAAGGATGAAGTGAGCGTAAATGGACGAGGCAGGCAAAAAGAAACTCTGGGAGGAGTATGCGAAGGCGAAAACTCCCGAAATCAGAGAAAAAATTATATTGGAGTATGCCCCGCTTGTAAAGGTCGTGGCAGGTCGTCTGAGCATGTATCTTGGTTATAATGTGGAATATGAAGACCTAGTCAGCTATGGGATATTTGGTCTCATCGATGCTATTGATAAATTTGATTTCCTCAAGGACGTTAAGTTTGAGACTTATGCGAGTCTTAGAATCAGAGGAGCTATTCTGGACCAGATTCGCAAGATGGACTGGATTCCGCGGACAATCAGGCAGAAGCAGAAGAAAATCGACGCTGTGATTCGCGAGATTGAGACTAAGTATGGCAGGAGCGCCACTGATGAGGAGGTGGCGGCCGGCCTTGGAATCACGGGGGATGAATATCTGGATTGGCAGTCTCAGATGAAGATCACTAATGTAGTCTCTTTGAATGAATTTTTAGAGCAGGGCAGCGAAGTCCCCAATGAGTCTGGCCAGAGCAGGAGTACTCAGTTCGACAGTCCAGAAGAGGTATTAGAGAGAGAAGAACTGAAGAAAATGCTTGCTGAGTCGCTGGAACTTTTGACCGAGAAGGAACAGAAAGTCATTGTATTTTATTATTATGAAGATCTGACATTGAAGGAGATCAGTAATATTTTGGGAGTGTCGGAGTCCAGGATATCACAGTTGCATACGCGCGCTCTTCAGAAGATGAGAGCGAAGATGGGAAATTACATCGGGATTCTGACACAGTCGAGTGATAAAGGCCGGCGATGATAGAGATAATATAAGTAATGTAATCAGGGGTGGAACAGGATGGCAATAGGATTTGTGGAAATGCAGGGGCAGATAACAAGGGCCCAGGATTTTACAGCGATTAAGCATAATGATGACAATAAAGGCATGGTGGAACAGGCAAATTTCGGACAGCAAATGACGAAACAGATTGAAAAGCAGGTCAAGCGTGTCAATGAAGGAAAGCAGCCGGAGTATCACGAACGCAAATTCGACGCCAAAGATAAGGGAAGCAATGAGTACCAGGGAGATGGCGGGCAATCCAGAAAAGAAAAGAAGGAGCAGGAGCCCGATGGTAAGGTAGTAATGAAGAAACTGGATCGATATATAATGCTCTGAGTGATTTGCCCCCGCCGGGACAGTGCGGGATAGCGAATACGTTTGTGGGTGCGGATATATGGAGGTTGAATATGGGTGCAACAGAGATCATTCTGATTGTGATCGGAGTCGTGATATTTCTGCTGGGATATCTGATGCCCGCAAGGAAGAAGGATATGGATGAAGAGGTACAGTTAATCAGCGAAGACGAAGTGAGAAAGCTGGTGGCTGGCGAAGTGGAACATGTTAAGGACAGAATCAACGATATCGTGGAGGAGACGGTCAGCTATTCGATTGAGAAGACAGAACGGGCTATGGAGCGTCTGACGAACGAGAAGATCATGGCGATCAATGAGTATTCTGATACCGTATTGGAAGAAATCAATAAGAATCATAAAGAAGTAGTGTTTCTCTATGATATGTTAAATGATAAACATGATAATCTGATGTCTACCATCAATGAGGCAACGGTGGCTTCAGAGGAAGTCAAGCAGGCGCTTCGGGATACTGAGGAGGCAGCCAAAGAGGCGGCGGGCAGAGTGGAAGATGTACTGCGATCGGTGGACGAGGCAACGGGAAGGATCAATGATGTGCTGCGAACTGCCGACGACGCTGTCAAGGGAGTATGGGACGCGCAGAATGCAGCAAGAGTAGCCAGGGAGGCAGCCCAGGAGGCTATACGTATCGCGACAGAGGTGGCAGAAGGCAGGAGCATGGATACATCTTCGGCAGTGCGTAATGGCCAGGAGAAGAAGGTAGAAGATGCGCCACAGATGCAGAGCAAGGCTGTGAATAATGAACCAGTGGTAGGAGGGGATCAGGCGACAGAGAATCAGGTTGTAAGTCCTGCTGATGCCGCCCTCAAGGATGTCCGGAATAGCGACCGGGACGCGGAAGAAGGATGGATTACGGCGGCAAATTTCGGCTCCGATGCTGTGGAGGCAGATGATGCGGAATTCAAGCCGATCACTGCAAAGAAAGTGGAAATCATCTACGAACCGGAGGAAGAAGATACAGCGGATGATAACCAGGATATGACAACCAGTGAGGCTTTTGCGAGCATGGGTATTTTTGCGCCGAAGACGGCGGCAGAGCAGCCCCATAAGAGATTCGGCAGATTGAGGAAGGGATTCGGTGCAGATAGCAATACTGTGGAGAGAAATACGGAAGAGAGTACGTCAGCAGTAGATATACAGTTTGCGAAGAGCCCGGATAATGGCCGCAATAGTAATGAAAGGATTCTGGAGCTGCACAAGGCAGGAAAATCTAATATGGCGATTGCCAAGGAATTGGGTTTGGGTCTTGGCGAGGTTAAGCTGGTGATTGATCTCTTTGAGGGAGCATGAGATATTGCACAGCATAGAGTTCGAGAAGGGATAGTATGGAGAGAAAATTTTATTTGCGCGGTCTTGGTCTTGGGATTGCCGTGACTGCGATCATTATGGGAACGATAACATCCCAAAGCAGAGGAATGTCAGATAAAGAAATCATTGCCAGGGCAAAGGAACTGGGTATGGTGGAGAATACGGTGCTTTCGGAGGACAGCGATGGGGCGTCGGGAGAGGCAGATGAATCGGAAGCCGGAAGTGGGGACGCAGGTTCAGCAGGAGAAGAAAATGCGGATGAGCCTGGTGAGGAAGGTGACATAAGAAACTCAACTGAAGCGGAGGATACAATGCCGTTCGGTGTGGCGAACGAGGCGGAGAGCACGGCAAGAGTCGATGCTGCTGCTGGTGAGGTAAATGGTGGCAAGACGGATAGCTCAGCAAGAGAAGACAATGCGACGGATCTTTCGGGTGCTGGTATGACAGTGGGTAATGCTAGTGCGGGCGAGGCAAATAGACCGGAATCCGGGACTGCACGGGAGGACGGAACCGGGCCGGTATCTGAGGCGGAGCCGGAAGAGGACGCCAGAGATCTGATTACTTCTGCGACTGTGAAGACAATTACTGTCAATAGAGGTGATGGTTCCCACACGGTGGCGAAGAAGCTGGCGGATGCCGGTGTGGTGACATCTGCAGAAAATTTCGATGCTTTTTTGTGTCAGAATGGATATGATAAGAGATTGAGAACGGGAACTTTCTCGATACCGGCGGATGCCAGTGATGAGCAGATCGCCAGGATCGTGACCGGAGCGGAATAGAAAATCTTTTAAAAGCTCTTGCAAAAGGGCTTTTTTTATGGTATTTTTATTAAGTATGTGCAAACATATATAACAATTAATCACATATGTCCGAAGGCTGCCGGTGCTTCATGACGCAGGAGTGGCAGCAAGGTGCAGGTCATATGGAAGAGCAACCAAATGGAGGTAGAACAATGAGCGTTATTTCAATGAAACAATTATTAGAAGCAGGTGTACATTTCGGACACCAGACCAGAAGATGGAACCCTAAGATGGCTCCCTACATCTTCACAGAGAGAAATGGAATCCATATTATTGATCTGCAGAAGTCTGTAGGCAAGGTGGACGAGGCTTACAGGGCAGTATTTGATGTGGCATCCCAGGGTGGAACCATTCTGTTTGTAGGTACGAAGAAGCAGGCGCAGGATGCGGTCAAGACAGAAGCAGAGCGCTGTGGTATGTACTATGTCAATGAGAGATGGTTGGGCGGTATGCTCACGAATTTCAAGACGATTCAGTCCAGAATCGACAGACTGAAGGCGATTGAAGTTATGTCTGAGGATGGCACTTTTGATGTTCTTCCCAAGAAGGAAGTTATCAAGATTAAGAAAGAGTGGGAGAAGCTGGAGAGGAACCTGGGCGGAATCAAGAATATGACCAGAATCCCTGACTGTATCTTCGTGGTAGATCCCAAGAAAGAGAGAATCTGTGTACAGGAAGCACACACATTGGGAATTACACTGATCGGTATCGGCGACACGAACTGTGATCCGGAGGAGCTGGATTATATCATCCCTGGTAATGATGACGCAATCAGAGCTGTGAAGCTGATTGTTTCCAAGATGGCAGATGCTGTTGTAGAAGCTAATCAGGGTGCAGAGGAATACGTTGACGAGGCGGAAGCACAGAAGGTTGAAGAGACTGACGACAACGAATAATCATATATAGCTGCTTTGCGTTGTTTCGTACCGTATTCTTAAACGGCCGTTGAGGAAGGACGTCAGGATAGGATGCGGATACAGGACATAGTACAAGGGCGGCATGCAGTGGAAAATGTGAGAGATAATTTGGAGGACAAATAGATGGCTATTACAGCGGCAATGGTAAAAGAGTTAAGAGAGATGACCGGTGCAGGTATGATGGACTGCAAGAAAGCGTTAGGTGAGACCGATGGTGATATGGATGCTGCGGTTGAATACCTGAGAAAGAACGGCCAGGCAAAGGCTGAGAAGAAGGCTGGCAGAATTGCGGCGGAAGGTCTCTGCCGTGTGTCAATCAAGGACGAGAAGACTGTAGCGGTAGTGGAAGTAAATTCCGAGACGGATTTTGTTGCCAAGAACGCCGATTTCCAGGCGTATGTAGAAGCAGTGGCGAAACAGGCGGTTGATTCCGATGCGACGGATATGGATGCTTTCCTGGCAGAACCCTGGCACTTAGATTCTACCAAGACAGTAAAAGATGCACTGGTGGATAAGATTGCGGTGATTGGCGAGAATCTGACGATCAGAAGATTCGAGAAGGTTGTTGCGAACGATGGCTGCGCGGTATCTTATGTGCATGGCGGCGGCAGGATCGGCGTTATCGTGGAAGCGGCTACAGACGTGGTAAATGATGCGATTAAAGAGGCTCTGACAAATATTGCAATGCAGGTTGCGGCTTTGTATCCTAAGTACGTGTCCACATCGGAAGTATCCGAGGAGTATAAAGCACACGAGAAAGAGATTCTCACAGAGCAGATTAAGAATGATCCTAAGATGGCTGGTAAGCCCGAGAAGGTGATCGAAGGTGCGGTGAACGGACGTCTGAATAAGGAGCTGAAGGAAGTATGTCTGTTGGAGCAGATCTATGTGAAGGCGGAGGATGGCAAGCAGACTGTCAGCAAGTATATTGAGCAGGTTGCCAAGGAGAACGGCGCTAACCTTTCTGTTAAGAGATTTGTCCGCTTCGAGACGGGCGAGGGCCTTGAGAAGAAGGAAGAAAACTTTGCAGAGGAAGTTGCAAAGCAGATGAACCAGTAAAAATTTGGCGAATAGCGATAGGAATGAGAACCCTTGCAACTGGCGTGAATGTGCCGGTTGCAAGGGTTTTTTATCCTGCTAACAATTTTTCTTTAGTTTTTTCATAAATTTTCTTTTCGTAATTCATCAGATGTGATATAGTATAATGGAGTATAAAATAAGGGGCAAATAAAATGGCACAGACAGATGCCGTACAGGAAAGCGAATCGGCGAAATACAGACGTATTCGTCGGTTAAAGAGACTGATCATATATGTTCCGTTTTCTGTGATTTTAATTCTGTTAGTTATATGTATTTTCTTAGGGGTTAGACTTCATATGGTCAGGAAAGAATTGCAGAATGCACTGGCCAGGCTGGAAGCGACGTCTCCTGCTGAGCAGGCGGACACTGACACTGGTACCCGTTTGGAGTATGGCACTGACACTTTGCCATATACGGTTTCGGGGGTTGATAAATCAGGAAGAGCATCCCCTAGGACTGACGATGCATCGTCAATCCAGGAGGAAGAGGATAATTGCAGGAAGGTTTATCTGACATTTGATGATGGACCCAGCAGTAATACAGGCAGAATTCTGGACATATTGGCAGAATATGATGTGAAGGCGACTTTTTTCGTTGTCGGGAAAGAGGAGGAAGAATACCAGCCGTTATACAGAAGAATAGTGGAGGAAGGCCATACGTTGGCGATGCATTCTTACAGCCATAATTATAATGAAATCTATCAGACGGTGGAGAGTTATAGCGCTGATTTGACCAGGCTGCAGGAATTTTTGTATGATATAACGGGTGTTTGGTGCAGGTATTGCAGGTTCCCCGGCGGCAGCAGTAATGAGGTGAGCAGGGTAGATATGCATGAACTGATATCCTATCTTGATGAACAGGATATTTCTTACTTCGACTGGAATGTCTCCTCGGGTGACGCGTCCAGCACCTATATTAGCCCTGCGAATATTGTCAGGAATTGTACGGAGAATTTACAGAAGCATCGGGAGGCGATCATATTAATGCATGATGCTGCCGAGAAGCGGTCTACGGTGGAAGCGCTGCCTGAGCTTATCGAGACGATTCAAGCTATGGAAGGTACGAAGATCGTTCCGATCACAGACGATACGGAACCGATTCATCATATAAGCAATGACTAAAGAATGGAGGACGTGAGAATGGGATTTTTCTCGGATTTGAAGGAAGATTTATCCCAGGCTGTGAATGAGTTGATGCCGGAGGAGGCATTGGATGCCGCTATGGCGAACAGCCCGGAGACAGAACAGTTTATTCAGAATGCAGGAGTGGCGGAAGAAGTACCGAAGACGGTCGATTCTTTGGACATTAGCAGTATGTTGGATAAGCTGGATGTAACAGAAATGCCGGTGACAGTACAGGAAGAGACTGTAGCTGCAACTGATATTTCTTATGAAAGGACAGAAGAGACAGAAGAATTGCCAGCAGCGGAGGAAGCTGTGAGTGAAGGGCTGACAGAAACAGCAGTTGAATTGGCTGAAGAACCTGTGGAAGTACTGGAAGAGGTGAGAGAAGAGCCTGTAGAGGAGGTACTGCAGGAGGAGACACTGGCAGAAGTGGAGCCTGCAGTGGAAGCAATGATTGAAACAGATAATATTATGGCTCAGCAGCCGGATGGGGAGGAAGAGAGAACTATGGATGTGCAGACTAATCGTGTAGCAGTTGACGAGACAGCAGTGGTAACAGAGGGCATGACAATAACAGGAGATATTCTGTCTGAAGGCTCTATGGAATTGATCGGTACTGTGAACGGTAATCTCGATATTTACGGTAAGCTGAATATCACGGGAACGATTCAGGGCAATTCCAAGGCGGCAGAGATTTATGCTGAGGGTGCTAAGATTTGTGGCGAGGTGCACAGTGATGGCAGCGTGAAGATTGGACAGAGCTCTGTCGTGATCGGTAATATTTCGGCATCTAGCGCGGTGATAGCAGGTGCGGTGAAAGGTGATATTGACGTGCATGGCCCTGTTATATTGGACACGACGGCTATCGTTATGGGTAATATTAAGTCTAAATCCGTACAGATCAATAACGGTGCGGTAATCGAGGGCCTGTGCTCTCAGTGCTATGCAGATATCAGTCCGTCTACTTTCTTCGAGGAGTTCAAGAAGAATAAAGATAAGTAACTTCAGGCGAGTAGCTTGCCCGTTATACTGAATGTTACTGTATAATGGGCAGTGACAGGCAGAACAAAACAGGAGAAATATATATGCAGCGTATACTGTTGAAATTAAGTGGTGAGGCTTTGGCAGGCGATAAGAAGACAGGGTTCGATGAGGCTACGGTGCGGAATGTAGCTATGCAGGTGAAGGAGCTTGTGGATGACGGAATCCAGGTCGGTATCGTAATCGGAGGAGGTAACTTCTGGCGTGGTCGCTCTAGTGACAGTATCGATCGGACGAAGGCGGATCAAATCGGCATGCTGGCCACAGTCATGAATTGTATTTATGTATCGGAAATATTTCGGTCTGTCGGTATGATGACTAATGTTCTGACACCTTTTGAATGCGGTTCTTTCACGAAGCTTTTTTCAAAGGACAGGGCCAATAAATATTTTTCCAAAAACATGGTAGTTTTCTTTGCAGGTGGTACCGGTCATCCTTATTTTTCGACAGATACAGGAGTTGTATTGCGGGCTGTGGAAGTGGATGCTGATGTGATTCTGCTTGCGAAGGCGGTTGATGGCGTTTATGACAGCGATCCACGGTGCAATCCGGATGCGAAGAAGTATGCGGAAGTTTCCATAGAGGAAGTGATCGAGAAGAATCTGCAGGTAGTGGATATGACAGCCTCGATTATGGCGAGAGACAATAAAATGCCAATGTGGGTTTTTGCATTAAATGAAGAGAATAGTATTGTGAATACTGTGAAAGGGAAATTTAACGGTACGAAGGTGACCGTATGATAAGTTCGGACAAGTCGGCTGGAAAGCATCCTATGAGCGAGTATATGCAGCGAAAGATTTAGGATGCTGAGGAGACGATGTATGAGAACAAAAATTGGAGGATTACAGTATGGATGAGAGACTAAAACCTTATGAAGAGAAGATGCAGAAGTCATATGACTATCTGGAAGGCGATCTTGCTACGATACGTGCAGGGCGTGCGAATCCGCATGTTCTTGATAAACTCAGGGTAGATTACTATGGAACGCCTACTCCGATTCAGCAGGTAAGTAATGTGACTGTTCCTGAGCCGCGGGTTATTCAGATCGCTCCCTGGGAGAAGAATCTGATTAAGGTGATAGAGAAGGCTATTATGACTTCGGACATCGGTATCAATCCGACAAATGACGGTGTAGTGATCCGGCTTGTTTTTCCGGAATTGACAGAGGAGCGTCGTAAGGATCTGGTGAAGGATGTCAAGAAGCGCGGTGAGGAAGGTAAGGTTGCAATCCGTAATACCAGACGTGATGGCAATGACGCGCTTAAGAAACTGGGTAAGACGGAAGTCTCCGAAGATGAGATCAAGGAATTGGAAGAAAAGCTGCAGAAGATGACGGATAAATTTATCAAGAATATTGATAAGCTTGTGGAAGAAAAATCCAAGGAGATTCTCACTGTATAGTGGGCTTATATAACTAAGCGGCATCCGTTTCAGTCTAAGATGGGTAACGGCGATATGGGTGTTTCATTACAGGAAGCGTATAGAGAGGGGCTTACAGAATATATGTAATATATTCTGTTGTCCCTTTTCCTATAGTTAAATCAGGAAAGATATGGAGGTGCCAGTATGAGGATTCCGAACCACGTGGCTATTATACTGGATGGAAATGGCAGATGGGCGAAAAGTAAAGGAATGCCAAGGAATTATGGGCATGTGCAGGGGGCTAAGACAGTCGAAGTAATCTGTGAGGAGGCTTATCGGATGGGTATACAGTATCTGACGGTATACGCATTCAGTACGGAAAATTGGAACAGGCCGAGAGATGAGGTAGACGCACTGATGAGCTTACTGCGGAATTATATGAAGACCTGTCTGAAAACAGCAGCCAAAAATAACATGTGTGTCAGAATTATTGGTGAGAAGAGCAGGCTGGATGACGATATCAGAAAGCGAATGGAACAGTTGGAGGAGGCTACGAAAGATAATACTGGCTTGCATTTTCAGATTGCCATCAATTATGGCGGGAGAGATGAGATTGTCCGTGCGGTGCGGAAGTTGGCGGATGACGCGATACAAGGAAACCTGTCGGTGGGCGATATTACGGAAGATACGATCAGTAATGCGTTGGATACCTGCGGACTGCCGGAACCTGATTTACTGATTCGAACATGTAATGAGCAGCGTATTTCGAATTTCCTGTTGTGGCAGCTTGCTTACACGGAATTGTATTTTACTCCGGTTGCCTGGCCGGATTTCTCCAAAGAAGAATTAGAGAAGGCAGTTGTCGCATATAATAAGAGAGACAGACGCTATGGTCTGGTCAAGGATGAGTAGGAAGGGGCGGAAGATATGTTTCGTACTAGACTATTGAGCGGTATTCTGCTGGTAATTATCGCACTTGCTACGATCATGGCCGGAGATGGTGTGCTGGCGGTGGTTTTGTGCCTGGTATCCCTGATTGCATTTAAAGAATTGACGAGAGCATGCGGGGTGCATACGGCGGATGCGGATCAGCATGTGGGACACAAATCAGCGGGAAAAACAGAGTTATGGCTGGTACATTCAGGAGGTCATCGTCTAAATGCGCCGGAGCGTGTAGGCATGGTTATGACAATACTGTATTATACCCTGCTTTTTCTTACGTTAAATCGTGGAGGGGAATTCAATGAAAGGCTTGCGCAGGTATATCCGATCATTATGATTGCGGTAACCGGAACCATGATTGTTTTTCTTTTTACTTATGTGTTTACTTTTCCGAGATACAAGGCATCACAGATCATGGCCTCGATGTTTTCATGGATCTATGCCCCGCTGATGCTTTCCTTTATCTACCTTACGCGGGAGGGCTTCGAGCACGGCAATTATCTGGTCTGGTTTATTTTTCTCTGTTCCTGGGGAAGCGATACGTGTGCGTATGCGGTGGGAGTGCTTATAGGTAAGCATAAGATGACTCCGAAGCTAAGCCCTAAGAAATCTGTGGAAGGTGCAGTGGGCGGTATCGTCGGTGCGGCGCTTTTGTTTGTGCTCTATACTCATTTTGCGGTAAACAGATATTCAGAGGCATCACTGTCGCTATTGCTGGTTGCGGCACTTGGAGCGGCGGGTGCAGTTGTATCGATGATAGGGGATCTGGCGGCGTCTGCAATCAAGCGGGATCATGATATTAAGGATTACGGTAAGTTGATTCCGGGGCATGGCGGTATTATGGACCGGTTCGACAGTGTGATTATTGCGGCTCCGCTTGTCTTTATTGGGTTAATATTTATTATATAGATATTGATTAAGACGGACGCTGTGTATTGGCTTAACTTAAGGATATTAGTAACTGAATGATGCATGGAAACAGCATAGAGGAAAGGAAACGAATGAAGAAGATTGCGATATTGGGTTCTACGGGGTCGATTGGGACGCAGACGCTGGAAATCGTCAGGAAAGAGGAAGATCTGCGGGTGGTAGCGCTGGCGGCAGGTACGAATGTGGACCTGATGGAGAAGCAGGTTCGCGAATTCAGGCCGGCACTGGCAGCCATGTGGTCTGAGGAAGCAGCGAAGGATTTGAGGGAAAGGCTGTCGGATTTATCCGTGAGGGTGACCTGTGGAATGGATGGGCTGCTGGAAACGGCAGTTTGTGAGGAATCTGATGTATTGGTTACTGCGATTGTGGGAATGATTGGTATCAGACCTACAATCGCGGCGATAGAGCATCACAAGACGATCGCTTTGGCCAATAAAGAGACGCTGGTGACGGCTGGGCATATTATCATGCCGCTGGCGGCACGAAACGGTGTATCTATATTGCCGGTAGACAGCGAACACAGCGCGATTTTTCAGTCCATGCACGGAGAGAACAAAAACCGCGTCAGCAAGATCCTGTTGACAGCTTCCGGCGGACCGTTCCGGGGCAGGACGAGGGAGCAACTGGCGTCCATGACGGTGGAAGATGCCCTGAAACATCCCAACTGGTCCATGGGGAAAAAAGTTACGATAGACTCGGCATCTCTCGTAAATAAAGGGCTGGAAGTGATGGAGGCTAAATGGCTGTTCGATGTGGATTTGAAACAGATTCAGGTAATAGTGCATCCCCAGAGTATCATTCATTCGGCTGTGGAATACGTGGATGGTGGTATTATGGCACAGCTTGGAGTGCCGGATATGAGGTTGCCAATTCAATATGCGCTTTTCTATCCGGACAGACGGCCTATGGATAATGGTAGAGTGGATTTCTTTAAGTTAAGGCAGTTGACCTTCGAAGAGCCGGATACGAAAACGTTTCGGGGGCTAGAGTTGGCTTATCGGGCAGCCGAAACGGGTGGGACTTTGCCTACGGTATTTAATGCGGCGAACGAGAAGGCAGTGGCTCTATTTTTACAAAAAAAGATTACTTTCTTGCAGATTCCGGAACTTATTGAAAGTTGCATGGACGTGCACAGGGTGATTGACAATCCGACGGTGGAGCAGATTTTGGAGACAGAAGCATCCACTTACGAATATATTAAGGAAAAGTTTGGAGAGTAGTAACTTGGTCAGAACAATTATTTTATTCATCATTATTTTCAGTATTGTAGTGATTTCTCATGAGTTAGGCCATTTTTTGATCGGAAGAAGGAATGGAATTCGCGTCGTTGAATTTTCGGTGGGTATGGGACCAACCTTGTTTTCTTTTGTAAAAGGTGGTATCAAGTATTCACTGAAAGCGCTGCCCATAGGAGGTGCCTGCATGTTTGACGGCGAGGACGGTATGATGCAGGAGGACAGGGAAGAAACAGGCAGTATGTACCGCAGAGCCGGTGTGGAGCCGGAGTTCTCATTGCCTTCCGATGACAGTGGCATGGTAAACGGCGGTCCTTTTGTGGAAGCAGAGGGAATTGCCTTCACGGAGGCGGGAGTATGGAAGAGGATTTCTACCGTGTTTGCGGGGCCATTCTTTAATTTTCTGCTGGCTTTTGTTGTGGCGGTCGTGCTGACGGCATTTTCGGGAGCTGATCTTCCGGTGATCGGACAGTTGTCGGAAAATTCGGCGGCTGAGGAAGCTGGATTACAGCCGGGGGACAGAATCACACAGATTAATCATGAGAAAATACATTTCTATCGCGAAGTTATGGTGATTTCTTCTTTGAACCAGGGAGAACCTCTGGAGATTCACTATGTGCGGAATGGAGAGAAAGGTGTCGCTAATGTACAGCCGCGGTATGATGAGCAGGCGGGGCGGTATTACATGGGGTTCGTGGGGGCAGGGACATATCTGAAGTGCAACCCCTGGCAGGTATTCCAGTACGGATTCTATGAGGTGGAGTACTATGTAAAGACTACTTATAAGAGTCTGGGTATGTTGCTGAGAGGCCGGGTTACGAAGGATGATGTGTCAGGGCCCATCGGTATCGCACAGTTCGTGGGAGAGAGCTATGAGCAGGCGGAACAGAATTACGGGACGTCTTCAGCAATATTGACGATGCTTGAGATCGTGGTACTTCTGTCTGTCAATCTGGGAATATTGAATTTGCTGCCGCTCCCGGCACTGGACGGAGGAAGGCTTCTGTTTATGTTTGTGGAAGTGTTGCGAGGTAAGCCTGTGTCTCCGGAGAAGGAAGGAATGGTTCATTTTGCTGGATTGGTGGTTCTTATGGTTTTGATGGTATTTATTATGTACAATGATATTATGAAACTGGTACAATAATAATAACATACGTAATATAAATAACACATGGATGATGTGACATAAAATAGCATGTGGATTTAAAAGACGTCCGAAAATGGGCGTCTTTTGCTTTAAGCATTTCGGAATATCAGCAACTATTGCGAAGCGATTCAGGGTTTCTGTTATTTTGCCTTCTGTTATTTCTTTGTTATTTCTGATTCAGGAGTTTTGTTATTCAGGATT
>CAYXKS010000006.1:31380-40037 GCA_964465725.1 uncultured Bacteroides sp.
TGCCTTCTGTTATTTCTTTGTTATTTCTGATTCAGGAGTTTTGTTATTCAGGATTTTTGTTATTTCTTGACTTCACCTATAAATGTGGTATAATTTTTATTAATATTTTAATTTCGGTACAAATATTCAATCTTTTTATCTGCGTAGAAACAGATAGATCCGGCGGGTATCCCGTATTGATTCACTTTTGTAAGAAATTGGGAGAAAAATTGAAAAGATTTATTAAGGTAGCATGTCTACATCTGATATCGTTGTCTTCTTTTCAGTGGTTGTTTGTGTAGTGAAAGCATGGAGTAATTATTAAAGAAGTAGTGAGGTAATAAGGCAAAAGAGGCATATTTGTTGTGGCGGGTATGTCCGCATATCAGAGGGCAGTAGATAATAAGTGTACAACAGGAGGAGAAGAACGTGAGATATCTGACTGGTTTATATTGGGAGCGGGGTAGTGTGGCGAGGAAAAATCAGGATTCCTTGGTATTATTACAGGTGCTGACTGTTCGCGGCAGAGTGTTGATGGCAGCGATTTGTGATGGAATGGGCGGTTTGGCGCAGGGTGAGAGGGCCAGCGGCTATGTGACAGAATGTCTGCAGGAGTGGTTCTATGAATCTTTGCTTCGCGCAGTGCAAAGAAGGAAACCCTATTGGGTAATCAGAAGATCATTGGACAGGCTGGTATACCATGTGCAGGAGCAGCTTCAGCGATATAGCGAACAGGAGGAAGTTCGTCTGGGCACGACAATGGCAGTTGTTGTTATTTGGAGGAAAACCTATCTGATCTGGCATTTGGGAGATAGTAGAGTATATTTGATGAACAGTAAAAATAGATACAGAGGGAATATTGAACAGGGATCAGAATTTGTTTGTTTGACAAAAGATCATGTAAGAGGGGAAAACATGTTGACCAAATGTGTGGGGAGCTTCGGTTATGAACGGCCGGATTTCCGGATGGGAAGTATACGGGAGGGCCAGGCTGTGTTATTGTGTAGTGACGGATTTCGTCATTTTATTACAGAGCAGGAACTTGGGGATGTGTTAAGACCCGGACAGCTTCAGGAAGAAAGACAGGTTACACGAAGGCTGAGAGAAATCGGGGAAGCTTGTATGAGGCGAGGGGAGAGAGATAATATGTCAGCTATATATATTAAAGCGATAAAGTAGGTGACAAGAAAGTATTTTGAGAGAAGGAAAGGGCAGAACATTAGAAAATTTGTGCTCAGGAGGACAAGGAGGTGCAAGTATGTACAGAAAGACAACAGAACAGCAGACAACAGAGACAGCGTTATCGGCGAAAAATATGCTGATGATGGAGGAAACAGAAGAAAATCAGAGTCAGACTTTGGGTATTCGACTAGGAAAATATTTGCTGGTAAGGTCTCTTGGACAGGGAGGGGAAGGCAGTGTCTATTTGGCAAAGGATGAGCATTTGCAACGTTTCGTCGCAATTAAGTGCATCAGAAGGAGGGAGACAGACGAGTTAGAAGCGGGAGAAGAGGAAAAGATTATGCGGGAGGCCAATTATCTGCAGCGCCTGGAACATCCGATGCTTCCGGTGGTTTATGATTTGTTTGAAGATATTGAGGGAGTGTGGTATCTGGTAATGGAGTATATTCAGGGGATTAATCTGCATGAATATATTGAGCGAAATAGCTGTGTGCAGGATGTACAGGCGCGCGTATGGGCAAAGCAGCTGGCAGATGTGCTTGAATATCTTCATTCGAGAAAACCACCTGTTATCTATACTGACCTAAAACCGGATAACATTATGGTCTGTCCAGACAGTAAACTACGGTTGGTGGACTTCGGGGCGGCTCTGACACGCAGCTTTGGATCAGATCGCAGAACAGCGATGGCTGCAACGCCAGGGTATGGGGCGCCGGAACAGTGGGATGCAGTAAATGGAAGGTTGTCAGATACGGGGCAAGGATATATGGAGAGAGAATTTTATGCAGATGAGAGAAGTGATATCTATGCCTTGGGAAAAGTACTGTATTATATGGTAACGGGGGCAGATCCGGCCAAACCACCTTATACGGCGCTACCCATATATGAATATCAGCCGTTACTTGGAGATGATCTGGAAATGATTATACGGAAGTGTATCAGACAGGAGCCTGACCGGCGGTATCAGACGGTCGAGGAAGTACAGAGAGATTTACATGGAGGTGTTAGAAGAAAACAGAGGAGGCGGAGAAAAGATTTTATCAGAATGGTGGAAAAGCGAGTATGGCTGACGGAAGGGGAGCTATAAGAAAAGCAGATATGGATATTGAAAAGAGAACATGATACAATGTCAAAGGGAAAATATTTTATAGCTGGATGACCGTAACAATTCAGCCAGACGCTGTGTACTGGTTTAATTAAATGGCATGAAGGTTGAATAATTATGAATGGCACGGAAGATGTGATATGACATCAATCTGACAGAAAATCACGGTATCAGGGAAAGGATGAGAAAATGCATCGGGACAATACACGAATTGTGAAGATAGGAGACAAAGTAATCGGGGGAGGAAATCCGATATTGATTCAGTCTATGACAAACACAAGGACGGAAGATGTGGAGGCGACTGTGGCGCAGATTTTGCGGTTGGAGAAAGCAGGCTGCGAGATCATTCGCTGTACGGTGCCGACTATAGAGGCTGCGGAAGCGGTGAGGAGGATTAAGGAACGGATACACATTCCTCTGGTAGCTGATATTCATTTTGATTATAAGATGGCGGTTGCGGCTATTGAGAATGGTGCGGATAAGATTCGCATTAATCCGGGAAACATTGGCGGCAGGGATAAGGTGGCGGCCGTGGTAGCGGCGGCTAAGGAGCGGGGAATCCCGATTCGTGTCGGCGTCAACAGTGGCTCTCTGGAGAAAGAACTGGTGGAGAAGTATCATGGCGTCACCGCGGAGGGAATCGTGGAGAGCGCTCTTGACAAGGTAGGTATGATAGAGGAACTGGGTTACGATAATATTGTGATTAGTATCAAGTCTTCGGATGTGATGATGTGTGTCGCTGCCCATGAATTATTGGCCAAGAAAACGCAGTACCCACTGCACGTAGGCATTACGGAGGCGGGGACAGTGATGAGCGGAAATATTAAGTCTGCGATCGGGCTGGGATTGATTTTGAGTCAGGGCATAGGAGATACGATCCGTGTTTCTCTGACGGGAGATCCGGTGGAGGAAATCAAGTCTGCCAGGTTGATTTTACGTACATTGGGGCTTAGAAAGGGTGGAATCGAGGTGGTATCGTGTCCCACCTGCGGCAGGACACGAATCGATCTGATTGGTCTGGCGAACCGGGTAGAAAAGATGGTGGAGGATTTTCCTCTGGATATCAAGGTGGCTGTGATGGGATGTGCGGTCAATGGTCCCGGAGAGGCGAAAGAGGCGGATATCGGGATAGCCGGAGGATTGGGCGAAGGGCTGCTGATCAAAAAGGGTGAGATCGTGAAGAAAGTGCCGGAGGATCAGCTGTTGGATACACTGAGGCAGGAATTGGAGAATTGGGATAAGTAAACGACATTGGAAGTGTCATTTACTATGTTGTACAGGAAGGACATGTTGTACAGATGGGCAAGAAATTTTTTGATGTATTCCCTACGTTAAAACTGGATACGGGCTTGAAAGATCTCTACGAGCAGGTTACAGTGGAGAAAGTTTCCTCTACGAAGAGGAAAGATTTTTTGCGCGTTTACATTTCTTCGGATCGGCTGATTCAGAAGGAGGATGTATTTCAGGTAGAGGGAGAGATCAAGAAACAGTTTTTTCCGAATGTGCCTATGGTGATTAAGTTCTATGAGCGCTTTCGGCTGTCGTCCCAGTACGACCCGAAGAAGCTGATGGAGATTTACCGGGACAGTATTCTTCTGGAATTGCGGGAGTATTCTCCGGTTGAATATAATTTGTTCAAGAGGGCGGACATCACTTTTACGGAGGAGGGAAATCTGCTCCTGACTGTGGAAGATACGGTACTTGGCAAAGGCAAGGCGGAGGAACTGATCCGCATCCTGGAGAAAATCTACAATGAGCGATGTGGTTTTGCAGTGGCAGTTCAGATAGCCTATAAAGAACATATTGCAGGGAAGTATAAAGAGGAAGACGAACATCGACTTGCCATGCAGGTGGCGGAAATTTCGGCGCGGGCCGGATATGGTACCGGAGGATGGCAGGGGGAAACCGGAGGAGAATATGTGTCGGAAGAATCATATGCATATGCCGGTGAAAATGGCGGAAGCAGTGTGGATATGATGGCACAACCAGGCCTACAAGCTGCTGATGCCGGGAGACAGAGCAGTTTACATAATTCAAACAGAGGCAATGCGGATGCCTCAGGTTCAGGATATGGCATGCCGCAGTCAGGACATACTGTTCCGGCTCAGGATGGAGCGGCATACTCACATGAAATGAAAACACCGTTCAAGTCGGGGAGAAAAGGGGATCAGGGGAAGAAGGCTGATTTCCGCAAGGCTCTAAAGCGCTCCGATAATCCTGATGTACTGTATGGGAGAGATTTCGATGAGGATGCCATGCCGATCAGTGAGATTATCGGTGAGATGGGTGAGGTGATTATCCGAGGGAAGATCATCAATATGGATAAACGGGAGATCAAGAATGAGCGCACGATTCTGATCTTTGATGTGACGGATTTTTCCGATACGATGACGATCAAGATGTTTGTGCATAACGATCAGGTGGCAGAACTGACCGGGGATGTGAAGCCGGGGGTCTTTGTGAAGATTAAGGGCATGACGATGATGGATAAGTTCGATCATGAATTGACGATAGGGTCCCTGACCGGAATCAAAAAGATACCGGATTTCACCACGTCGCGCATGGATACAAGTGTGCGCAAGAGGGTGGAGCTGCACTGCCATACCAAAATGAGTGATATGGACGGTGTATCCGAGGCCAAGGACATCGTGAAGAGGGCTTATCAGTGGGGCCATCCGGCGATTGCTATCACGGATCATGGTGTGGTGCAGTCTTTTCCGGACGCGAATCATGTCTGGGAAGATTTGTGGAAAGCGGAGAAAAACAAACGCAAGGAGGCCGGCGATCCAGATCCGGATAAACAGGATTTTTTCAAGGTAATCTATGGTGTAGAAGCCTATTTGGTGGACGATCTGCATGAGATTGCCACCAATGATAAAGGCCAGGATTTCAGCCAGGATTTTGTGGTGTTTGATATTGAGACAACCGGATTTTCTCCGGTGGAAAATCGTATTATAGAGATTGGCGCGGTGAAAGTCTGCGGCGGTAAGATCGTGGATCATTTTTCGGTATTTGTGAATCCTGAGGTGCCGATTCCCTTTGAAATTGAGAAACTGACGGGTATCCGGGATGATATGGTGATCGGAGCGGAGAAGATCGAGAGTGTTCTTCCTGAATTTCTGAAGTTTGGTGAAGGATGTATGCTGGTGGCCCACAATGCCGGATTCGATATGAGTTTTATCATGGAAAATTGTGACAGGCAGGGAATTTCCCACGACTTTACCTACGTGGATACGGTGGGAATGGCGAGAGTCATGATGCCGGGACAGGCAAAGCATACCCTGGACGCGGTGGCCAAGTCTCTGGGGGTGTCCCTGGAGAATCATCATAGGGCGGTGGATGACGCGGAGGCTACGGCGGAGATTTTCGTGAAACTGATTTCGATGATGGAGAAGGAAGGAATCACGACACTCAGGCAGATCAATGAAAAAGGGAATTTAAGCCCTGCCATCATCAAGAAATTGCCCACTTATCATGGAATCATTCTGGCAAAAAACAATGTGGGCCGGATGAATCTGTATCGGTTAGTTTCCATGTCTCATCTGACTTATTTTGCGAGAAGGCCGCGTATTCCCAAGAGCTTGCTGAACGAGTACAGAGAGGGGCTGATTGTGGGCAGCGCCTGTGAGGCGGGCGAACTGTACAGGGCGCTTCTGGAGGGAAAGCCTGACGCTGAGATTGCCAGGCTGGTGGATTTCTACGATTATCTGGAAATACAGCCGCTGGGAAACAACAAGTTTATGATAGAGTCCGACAGGGTGCAGAGTGTGAATTCTATGGAGGATATCATGGAATTCAACCGTAAGGTTGTACGTCTGGGAGAACAGTTTCATAAACCGGTGGTGGCAACCTGTGATGTACATTTCCTGAACCCGGAGGATGAGATTTACCGTCGTATTATTATGGCGGGACAGGGATTCCCGGATGCTGATAATCAGGCGCCGCTGTTTCTGAGGACTACAGAGGAAATGTTGGAGGAGTTTGCATATCTGGGAAGCGATAAGGCACAAGAGGTGGTTATCACCAACACGAATCTGATCGCCGATATGATCGAATCCATGTCGCCGGTGCGCCCGGACAAATGTCCTCCGGTGATTGAGGACAGCGACAGACAGCTGACGGAGATTTGCTACAACAGGGCGCATGAACTGTATGGGGAAACCTTGCCGAAGATCGTGGAGGACCGTCTGGAGAAGGAACTTAACTCCATCATTTCCAATGGCTTTGCGGTGATGTATATCATCGCCCAGAAACTCGTCTGGAAGTCGGTGGAGGATGGGTATCTGGTAGGTTCGCGTGGGTCTGTGGGAAGCTCGTTTGTGGCGAATATGGCGGGAATCACGGAAGTAAACTCGCTGAGTCCTCACTATCTGTGTCCGAAATGTCATTACTACGACTTTGATTCCGAGGAAGTGAAAGCCTATGGCGGCGGCGCGGGATGCGATATGCCGGATAAAGACTGTCCGGTCTGCGGTACGCCGCTCAGTAAGGAAGGATTTGATATTCCGTTTGAGACTTTCCTGGGCTTTAAAGGAGATAAGGAACCGGATATCGACCTGAATTTTTCAGGTGAATATCAGAGTAAGGCGCATAAGTATACGGAGGTTATTTTTGGAAGCGGGCAGACTTACCGTGCCGGGACGATCGGTACGCTGGCGGATAAGACGGCTTTCGGATATGTGAAGAACTATTATGAGGAGAGGGGACGACATAAGCGGGTATGTGAGATCAACCGGATTGTTACCGGATGCACCGGTATCAGGAGGAGTACAGGACAGCATCCAGGCGGTATTGTCGTGCTTCCGGTAGGAGAAGACATCAATTCTTTCACGCCGGTACAGCATCCGGCGAATGATATGACAACAGATATCATCACGACTCATTTTGATTATCATTCGATTGACCACAACTTGTTGAAACTGGATATACTTGGACACGATGATCCGACGATGATCCGTATGCTGCAGGACTTGACAGGAATTGACCCGGTGACGATTCCGCTGGATGATAAGGGAGTCATGTCGCTGTTCCAGTCTACGGAGGCGCTGGGAATTACACCGGAACAGATCGGAGGATGCAAGCTTGGATGCCTGGGTGTGCCGGAATTCGGTACGGAATTTGTTATCCAGATGGTAATTGATGCAAAACCCAAGTGTTTTACGGACCTTGTGCGTATATCCGGTCTGTCTCACGGAACGGATGTGTGGCTGGGGAATGCGCAGACATTGATCGAGGAAGGCAAGGCGACGATCTCCACGGCGATCTGCTGCCGTGATGATATTATGATCTATCTGATGCAGAAAGGAGTAGAGCCGTCGCTTTCGTTTACGATCATGGAGAGTGTGCGTAAGGGAAAAGGACTGAAGGACGAGTGGATTGAGGCCATGACGGCGCAGGGTGTACCGGACTGGTATATCGGTTCCTGCAAGAAGATCAAGTACATGTTCCCGAAGGCGCACGCGGCGGCGTATGTCATGATGGCATGGCGTATCGCTTACTGCAAGATCAATTATCCCCTGGCTTATTATGCCGCTTATTTCAGTATCCGTGCCTCGGCCTTTTCCTACGAAATCATGTGCAGAGGGCAGCAGCATTTGGAGAATGTGATGGCGGATTATAAGCGCAGGAGCGACACACTTTCCAAGAAGGAACAGGATACATATAAGGATATGAAAATCGTGCAGGAGATGTATGCAAGAGGTTTCGAGTTCGTACCGATCGATATATTCTCAGCGCATTCCAGATTATTCCAGATTGTGGAGGGTAAGCTGATGCCATCCTTAAACAGCATTGATGGTCTGGGTGAAAAGGCGGCTGATGCGATCATGGAGGCAGCCAAGGACGGGCCTTTCTTAAGCAAGGATGATTTCAGGCAGCGCACGAAGGCGTCCAAGACCATTGTGGATCTGATGGGAGATCTGGGGCTTCTGGGGAATCTGCCGGAGTCTAATCAGATCAGTTTGTTTGATTTCGTAAGTTAGGTTTCTAAGGTGAAAGTTCCTAAGCTATATCAGGATTGATGTTGGAGAAAATGGCAAAAAAATGTAACAGTTCAGCCTTTGGCTTCACTGTTACGGAATTTGCCAATTGAGCAAAGCTCAATTTTTCCAAGTCGCCTTCGGCGAGGCGCATATGCTCTCATAATCTACTGTATTGGGTCGTAAATGCGCAGTTAATGCGCATTTCGGCTGTGAATAGTAACAAAAAATTCCAGCCAATAAAAAAATTTTGAAAAAGTACTTGCTTTTTTGTAGAAAATATAATAGAATAAGCAAGTGCTAATCAAATGGCTCGTTGGTCAAGCGGTTAAGACGCCGCCCTCTCACGGCGGAAACAGGGGTTCGATTCCCCTACGAGCTGTTGACTGTGAATAACAGCCCAACCCTG
Source organism: uncultured Bacteroides sp. (assembly GCA_964465725.1). Taxonomy (GTDB): domain Bacteria; phylum Bacillota; class Clostridia; order Lachnospirales; family Lachnospiraceae; genus UBA3282. The sequence goes on from CAYXKS010000006.1 coordinate 40,034, forward strand.
AGAA
>CAYXKS010000007.1:0-16144 GCA_964465725.1 uncultured Bacteroides sp.
GAAAGGAGATTTACATTATGACTACAGTAGCATTGAAAGAAAGAACATTTACAGAGAATAAGAAGAGAGTGTCCCTGAAGGAGAGAATTGCAAAGTGCTTCAGAACATACTTTGAAGAGTACGGCACAGAAGTAGCGTGCGGACTGTATGCATTGTCAGGAAACACGAATGCATCCCAAATGTATCAGATGCTGAGGAAATAAGCTGATGGACGGGGAAGGACAAAAGAATATCGAACAGGGATAAAGAAGCCGGTAAGATGCACACAGATGCAGCTGACCGGCTTTCTTTGATATTTTGTACCAGAAGAGTGATGGCGGCTATTTTTTATGAATTAGTTCGTCAATCGGTCCGTGTTCTCTCGTGGCCTTCTCGCGGTATATCTTTGGCGTATATCCGGTTATTTTCTTAAACAGGCGGTTGAAATAGTACACGTCGCTGATTCCACATTCTTGTGCGATCGTCTTGGATGGAAGATCCGTGATGACAAGAAGTTTCTTGGCCTGTTCGATCCGCTGACGGTTTACATAATCTGTCAGCGGGATTCCTACTTCCTTTTTAAAAAGTGCAGACAGATAACTTGCATTGACGGACAGGCGTTCTGACATGGATTTCAGACTCAGGTCGGAAGTAAGATCGGTATTTACATAAGTGATGATTCTCTGAATCAGATGGGAGTAATTCGTCTGCCGGTAGGAATTGATAAGCAGACAATATCCATGGATCATCTGAATCAGCATGGCATAGCACTGCTCTTTCTGCGTGATTTCTTCAATTTGCTTCGCATTTTGTCTTGAGTATAGATCAAGGTGTAATGGATGGACGCCTGCTATTTCCACTGTTTTCCGCATCAGAGTATTGAATGCCAGGGTATAATTCTTATATTCGCGCATACTGTTTAGAATCTCATGGGGCGTAAAGCTGGATGATAACCTGGAAGTCAATTCCTGTGCTTCCTGTTCATTGCCCCTTGCGACTGCGTCAAGCAGCTGGCCTTCCAGTGCATATCTCAATTCAATTATGGGAAGATTAATTCCGGTTCTGTCGATTGTTTCCTGGCTGCTCTTGTGTAGTTCATACCAGGTATCCATAGCATTAAAATCCTTGAACTCAATCTTGTACTTTCTTTTTCCCCAAAGGTAGTCACCCAATGTGATAAAGAGATTTTGGTACAGAAATATGGAAGGAAAATAGGAAAGCTGAAGATAATAATCTTTCAGGATCGGATAAGATTCTTCCGGGATATTCATATTCCGGGCTATTTCCAGAAAAGTTTCATGGTCGATCTCCTCCAGCAAGACAGGTCCGCATATCATAAACCGTTTATTTTCTGGCAAGTATAATGTGCTGTAACAGCAATGAAAGATGTCCCTGGAATGATAGATCGTGCATGGTTCCATATGAGAGAACCACTGGTTTGCAAATAAGGTATCGTAGCCGGGACCGGGAAGCATTCCCCGCAGGCCGTGGTCGATCTGAGTTAAATCATCCTCTGGCAGGACCATAAAATTGACGGGAACATTAACATTTTCCAAGAAGCTCTGTATAAAGTTAATGACATTTTGACTCATAAATTACGCACGCTTTCCGGACAGTATATCCTCTTTGAAACGACAACCCTCTGGTATGCTTGATTCCGTGAATCTGCTCCAGCGCCGACGGAGTAAAGCGCAGGCATCTGGACTGGGCGACGCTTTACAATAATAATACAAAAAGAAACAAAAATTGTACATTGCCTATAACAGATGAAAAACATATCATGACTATTATATACTTTTTACAATAAAACACAATATATAAAGAAAAATATGTGAAAAAGAAATAATACCATGCAGAGCGTGAAGGGCGAAAATTGTGAAAAATGTAAAAATGTGAGAAAGCGTATATCTGATGCCTGGACTGTACTTTTCACAGAGCGTTTGTGCCCGAAAGGATCTAAGCTGCAAGTATAAAATTTACCGGGCTTGCCCGGAGAGGAGGTAATATATGAGACAAATCATCAATCTTAATCAGGGCTGGAAGTTCATACAGGAGAACGTGGGACTTCCAGACACAATGCCGGAGAACTGGGAGCAGGTTGACCTGCCGCATACCTGGAACGCGGTGGATGGCCATGACGGAAACGGTTCCTATGACCGCGGCTGCTATTGGTATGCGCGGCAGTTCCAGACACCTGGGCAGCCTCTGGCGGGAGGTCGGGTTTTTGTGGATATTCCGGCGGCAGGACAGCAGGCGACCGTGTATGTGAACGGACAGGAGGTCTGCTATCATGAGGGCGGATATTCCACATTCCGTGCAGATATCACAGAGCACTGCAAGGAGGATGGAGACAATCTTTTGGTAATCGCCTGCAGCAATGAGAACAAGAGCATCGTCTATCCACAGTCGGCGGACTTTACATTTTACGGCGGACTCTACCGCGGCGTGAATCTGATCAGTGTTCCGGAGGTACATTTTGAACTGGAATATTGGGGCTGCAATGGACTGAAAGTAACGGCAACACCCTGTGACTGTGGCGGAGCGGAATTTGCACTGGAATCCTGGGTGGCTGATGCTGATGAGAACTTCACGGTATTGTACAGGATCTGTGATGCAGCGGGGAGAGAAGTCGGTTATACGGTCCGTCCAGCGGACAGCACGGCAGTGAAACTCTTTGTGCCGGATGTGACGCTGTGGGATTGCGATCATCCTTATCTGTACACTGTCACGGCAGTGCTGCAGAGAAGAAATGAGGCGTATGACGAAGTATCCGCAAGAGTCGGCGTCCGCAGTTTCTCCTGTGATCCTGACAAAGGCTTTATCCTGAACGGTGTTCCTACGCCTCTGCGCGGTGTCAGCCGTCATCAGGATTTGTTATATAAAGGAAATGCCCTGACCAGGGAAGATCACTACAATGATGCGAGGATCATCAAGGAATTGGGCGCTAATACCATCCGCCTGGCGCACTATCAGCATTCCCAGGATTTCTATGATGCCTGCGATGAACTTGGATTTATCGTGTGGGCGGAGATCCCTTTTATCAGTGTGATGAATCCTGATCCGGCGGCCCATCAGAACTGTATTATACAGATGAAGGAACTGATTCACCAGAATTATAACCATCCCAGTATCTGTTTCTGGGGTATTTCCAATGAGATCCTGATCGGCGGTATTTCCGAACAGCTGGTGGAGAACCATAAGGAATTGAACGCGCTGTGTAAAAGGCTGGATCCTACCCGTCTGACAACGATCGCCCATGTTTCCATGACGCCGGTTGACAGCCCTGTGCATAATATCACGGACGTGGAGAGCTATAATCATTATTTCGGATGGTATGGCGGCAAGATGGAAGATAACGGCCCATGGCTTGACAATTTCCATGCGGCCCATCCGGAAATCTGTCTGGGGCTTTCCGAATATGGATGTGAGGGGATCATCACTTATCATGGACCGAATCCGGCCTGCAAGGACTACAGTGAAGAGTATCAGGCACTTTATCATGAGCATATGGCGAAGGTACTTCATGACCGTCCGTGGATCTGGTCCAGCCATGTATGGAATATGTTTGATTTCGGATGTGCGGCCAGAAATGAGGGCGGTGTAGCGGGCAGAAACAATAAGGGTCTTGTCACGATGGACAGAAAGACGAAGAAGGACAGCTATTATGTGTACAAGGCTTACTGGACTAAGGAGCCTATGATACATCTGTGCGGCAAACGGTATGCGCAGCGCGCGGGTGAGACGACACAGATCCGCGTGTATTCTAACCAGCCCACTGTCACCCTTTTCGTAAACGGTGAAGTGTACGACGTGCAGACGGCGGAGAAGGTATTTGTGTTTGATGTAGCATTGAGAGACGGCTTTAATAGTATCCTTGCGGTTGCGGGAGCATGTAAGGACAGCATGACGCTGGAGAAAGTGGAGAAGGAGCCGGACATCTATGTACTTCCGGAGGTAAATGAGAGGGCAGAGGGTGTTGCAAACTGGTTTAAACTGGCAGGCGACCTGGATCTGGCGGCTCCCATGGAGTTCCCGGAGGGCAAGTACAGCATCAGAGACAGCATGTTGGAGATAGCAAAGTGTGCGGAAGCGATGGAAATTGTATCAAAAGCAGTGAAACTGGCAACTAATATGGATGTGAAGCCAGGAGTCGGTATGTGGGATATGATGAAATCCATGACGCCGGAGGGTATGGTGCAGATGGCAGGCAGTATGATGCCGGACGGATTTGCGGAGAGCCTGAATGCGCAGCTGATTCAGATTGATAAGGTATAATTAAGGAGACAGTTAAGCCAGACGCTGTATACTGGCTTAACTGACATTAATTCAGGCAATATTTAAAATAATGATATTTTTCAAGTATATTTACCGCTATGTAGAATGATAATGAAAACAGGGTTATTCAAAAAAAGAGGAGGATTGGTTATGGCAAATAACACTCAGGCCAGTGCACCCCCGTTTGGCATGAAAGACAAGCTGGGTTACATGTTCGGCGATTTTGGTAATGATTTTACCTTCATATTATCTTCCAGCTTTATGCTGAAGTTTTATACGGATGTTATGGGCATTGATGCGGCTGTGGTAGGAATCCTGATGATGGCGGCGCGTTTCGTGGATGCTGTCACGGATGTGACGATGGGGCAGATTGTTGACCGCTCCAAACCGACGAAAGACGGGAAGTTCCGCCCTTGGATCAAGAGGATGTGCGGCCCCGTGGCCATTGCCTCGTTCCTGATCTACCAGTCAGGGCTGGCGGGGCTGCCTTATGGGGTTAAGGTACTCTGGATGGTAGTGACCTACATTCTGTGGGGTTCTATTTTCTATACATCCATCAATATTCCTTATGGTTCCATGGCCTCTGCTATCTCAGCCGACCCGAAGGACCGTGCGGATCTCTCTACATGGAGAACGATCGGAGCGACGCTGGCCGGCCTGGTAATTGGAGTTGGGACACCGATGTTTGCATATGAGACTGTCAACGGCAACACCGTACTTTCCGGTTCCCGTATGACAATAATCGCTCTTGTTTTCGGTATTCTTGCGATTGTATGCTACATGCTCTGCTTTAATCTGGTCAGGGAGCGTGTGGAAGTTCCGGCCAATAATCAGAAGCTTGACGTCGGCAAACTGCTCAAAAGTCTTGTTTCGAACCGTGCGCTGCTTGGTATTATCGCGGCGGCGATCGCTTTGCTGCTGGCAATGTTGACCATGAATGGAATGGCGGGTTTTGTATTCCCGAATTACTATGGAAGTCCCGGAGCCCAGTCAGCTTCTTCTCTGGCAGGAAGTCTTGCAGTGCTTGTTATCTGTGCGCCTCTTGCGGCGAAGCTGTCTGCCAGGCTTGGAAAGAAAGAGCTGTCTATTATATCTTGTGTTGCAGCGGCCGTTGTCTTTCTGGTCTGCATGATTGTAAAGCCTGCGAACCCATATGGGTATGTGGCATTCTTTACGGTTGCCTATATAGGGCTAGGTTTCTTCAACACGATCATATGGGCTATGATAACAGATGTTATAGACGACGCGGAGGTAAAGAATGGAATCCGTGAGGATGGTACAATCTATTCCGTATATTCTTTTGCAAGAAAACTGGGGCAGGCTCTTTCTTCTGGCCTTACAGGTTCCCTGCTTACGATGATCGGATACAGCCAGGCGACGGCGTTTGATCCGGAGGTTACAGAACGGATTTTCTATCTTTCCTGTATTGCGCCTGTTATCGGGTTCGTGCTGGTTGCCGTATGCCTGTGGTTTATCTATCCGCTGAGCAAGAAGAGAGTGGAAGAGAACGTGGCGGAGCTTGCGCGCCGTCGTAACGGATAAAGGAAGGCACCGGACGTTGTGTACGGGCTTCATTAAATGGCATTGAGGACCGAACTGTTATGAAGGAGGGAATGAATGACAGACAGATTTTTGACATATACGAAAAGAAGCGATTATTTGATCTGCGTTGACAGTGACGGTTGTGCTATGGATACGATGGACATCAAGCATATTCGCTGCTTCGGTCCCTGCATGGTGGAAGAGTGGGGACTCGAAGAATGGAGAGACGCGATCCTGGAACGCTGGAACGAGATCAACCTGTATACAATGACGCGGGGAATCAACCGGTACAAGGGTCTGCTAATGGCACTCTCGGAAATTCGGAATACCTATTGCGCAATCAAGGATCTGGATGCTCTAGGAAGATGGGTGGAGGAAAGTCCGGAGCTGTCTAATCGGGCGTTGGAGGCTGAAATCGCAAGGAACGACAGCATCTGTCTGAAAAAGGCATTATCGTGGAGTATCAAAGTGAATCAGGCCATTGACAGATTGGCCAAGGAGGATAAACGGCCCTTTAAAGGAGTCGCGGAGGCGCTGAAGAGCGCGCACCGGGATGCGGATGTGGCTATCGTGTCAAGCGCGAATCTTGGCGCTGTGCTGGACGAGTGGGATCTGTATGGACTTCTGGAACACACGGACGTAGTCCTGGCCCAGGATGCGGGCAGTAAGGCATTCTGCATCGGGGAATTAATGAAACGTGGGTATGCGCCGGATCATGTGCTGATGTGTGGGGATGCGCCGGGAGATATGGATGCGGCTAAGCAGAATGGGGTTTATTATTATCCGATCCGGGTGCGCCACGAGAAGGAAAGCTGGGAAGAATTCGTCACAGAAGCGCTGCCAAGACTTATGAAGGATGCCTACAAAGGAGAATACCAGGAGGAGAAGATACGGCAGTTTCTGGATAATCTGGGAAATTCTTGATGGAAGTTCCTCCGTAGGTATTTTCGGCTGTAAAATTCAGGACTGTGCACTCGCTGCATAGTCCTGAGAATGTGGAGATATTTGTAACGGTTCAGATCGGGACTGTGCACTTGCTGCATAGTCCGTGAGAATGCGTAAATCGGTCCGGGGTATTTAAGTAATCTGAGCAACAACCAGGACAGAATAGGAGGTATTATAGTATGGTAGATATGAAGGCGAAGCCGTTTTATTTGTCCGATGAGGACTGCAAATGGGTGGAGGATACCATTGCGGGCATGTCATTGGATGAGAAGATCGGCCAGCTGTTTTTTAATATGGGTTCTTCCAGGGAGGAAGACTATCTGAAAATGACGGTCAATGATTATCATATTGGTGGGATACGGTACAATCCGGGCAAGGCGGACGAGATCTACGAGCAGAACCGGATCCTGCAGGAGAACAGCAAAATTCCGCTGATCATTGCCTGTAATACGGAGAATGGCGGAAACGGAGCTTGTACGGACGGTACGATGATCGGAAGCCAGACGAAGATCGGCGCCACAGGAAATACGGAGTATGCGTATCAGCTGGGGTATATGTCCAACAAGGAAGCAGCGGCTATAGGATGCAATCTTTCCTTTGCACCGGTCAGCGATATTCTGTACAACTGGGAGAATCCGGTAATCGGCCTGAGGACTTACGGGAACGATCCGCAGAGGGTTGCGGATATGACGAAGGCATATTTGGACGGGGCACATGCCAATCCGGGTTTCTGCTGTGCGGCGAAGCATTTTCCGGGGGACGGACTGGACTTCCGGGATCAGCATGTGGCCAACAGTGTAAATACGATGAGCTGTGAGGAGTGGGACAAAACCTTTGGACTGGTGTATCAGACACTGATTGATAATGGATTGGAAGCGATTATGGCGGGGCATATCATGCAGCCAGCCTATGCAAGACATTTTAATCCGGGGATTACGGATGATGAGATGATGCCTGCCACACTGTCACCGGAGCTGATCCAGGGCCTGCTTCGCAAGAAACTTGGATTCAATGGTATGGTGCTGACGGATGCATCTCATATGGTGGGGCTGACCTGCCGGATGAAGAGGAGCGACGTGCTCCCGAGAGCGATCGCCTCCGGTGTGGATATGTTCCTGTTCTTCAATGAGATGGATGAAGATTTCGAGAGTATGAAACAGGGATATCTGGACGGGCGTATCACGGAGGAACGTCTGGATGAGGCTCTGCATCGCATTTTGGCGCTAAAGGCGCATATGGGATTGCACAGGAAGGAGAGGACACAGATCATGCCCCCTCGCGAGCAGGTGCATGAGATTATCGGCTGCAAGGAGCACATTGCCATGCAGAAGGAGATCAGCGATCGGGCAGTCACACTTGTAAAATATAAGGATAAAGATGTTTTCCCGGTGGTGCCGGAGCGTTATAAGAGAATCATGATTGTTTATGTCAAGGGGCTTTCGGCTCCGGGGCTTGGCGCTATGTTTGCCCATAAGACATCTCCAGCGGAGAAACTGCGTGACAGACTGGCGGCGAAGGGTTTTGATGTGTTTATCTATGAGAGTCCTGTTGATAAGATGATGAAAGAGATGCAGGCAGGGAAAGCACCGGATTTCAACGCTTATTTTGCCGGCAAAACACCAATCAAAGAATTCAGGGAAAATCAGGATCTGATTATTACGCTGGTGGACATTGCCGGAGGTTTCCAGCCGGTGGCCCGTCCTGCGTTCGGCATGACGAAGGGCGGCGGTGAGATACCATGGTATGTATTCGAACTGCCGGTTATCGTGATCGGTACCCAGCAGCCTTTCGTGCTGGCGGATATTCCGCAGGCACGCACCTATATTAACACCTATGACAGTGACGATTCCACGCTGGATGCACTGGTTGAGAAGATGATGACAGGGGAAAAGGCATTTAAGGGTCAGGATCCGGTGGATTCTTATTGTGGAATTTTTGATACGCGTATATAGATTTATATCTGGTAATAAACAACATAACATATTTCTGTTTCTGGCCCTTGCAGAAGCAATAAGTGGAAACTTCTGCAAGGCCGAAAGCGAAATTTTCGATGTTGTTGATTATATAGTAAACGAAATTTCCAATGTCGTTTACTATAAATATATTGTAGGAGGAATGGAATATGCAGATGACATTTCGCTGGTATGGGGAAGGGAATGACAGTATAACTCAGGAGCAGATTAAACAGATTCCGGGGGTGACCGGTCTCGTATGGGCTCTGCATGACAAGCAGCCCGGGGAAGTATGGGAAGTGGAGGAGATCGAGGAAATGCGCCGTCAGATCGAGGGACATGGATTCAATATGGATGTGGTGGAGAGTGTAAATGTGCATGACGATATTAAGATCGGATTGCCCACCAGGGACAAGTATATTGAGAATTATAAGACTACATTGAAGAACCTTGCGAAATTCGGAGTGAAGGTAGTCACCTATAATTTTATGCCGATCTTTGACTGGACAAGAACGGATCTGTTTCATCCTATGGGGGACGGCTCCACGGCCCTTTATTATGAGAAAGCCAAAATCCAGGAAGACTATAAGGAGATGGCGGATTATATTCTGGAGAATCTTCACGGCATGACATTTCCGGGATGGGAGCCGGAGCGTATGGCTAAGCTGGATGAACTGTTTGAGGCATACCGACCGGTGACGAAAGAGAAATTGTGGGATAATCTGAAATATTTCCTGGAGGCGCTTATGCCCACCTGCCATGAGACAGGTATCAAAATGGCAATCCATCAGGACGACCCGCCGTGGGATATTTTCGGGCTGCCCCGTCTGCTTGTGGACAAGGAGTCTATCGGAAAGTTCCTGTCTATGGTAGATGATGAGTATAATTGCCTGTGTCTGTGTTCCGGTTCCCTCGGTGCGAATCCGGACAATGATGTGCCGGATATCATCCGTACCCACTGTGGCCGGATTGCTTTCGCGCATGTGAGGAATGTAAAGCATTTTCCGAACGGCGATTTTACGGAGGCTTCTCACCGCGATTGTGACGGTGATGTGGGGATTCTGGATATTATGCGCGCTTATCATGAATGTGGATATCAGGGCTATATGCGTCCGGATCACGGCCGCCATATCTGGGGCGAGGAGTGCCGTCCGGGTTACGGCCTGTATGACAGGGCGCTGGGCATCATGTATCTGTGGGGATGCTGGGATATGCTGGAACGTGAGGCAGGGAATATTTAGAGAAGATATACAATGGATGATGTAAAAAATTTGATTTATTTTGGAAAGGAAGGGTTTGACAGATGATAGATTTACCGTTGAATGTAGATTTTACCGGCAAGATAGTGGTGGTGACAGGGGCAGGAGGCGTACTGTGCGGCACGATGGCGAAGGCTTTTGCGCAGGCGGGCGCAAAGGTGGCGGCGCTTGACCTGAATGAGGATGCAGTGAAGAAGCTTGCGGACGAGTGTAAGGCGGAAGGTTTTATCTGCGAAGGGTACAAGGCGAATGTGCTGGAGCCGGAAGCTCTGGCGGAGGTTCACAGACAGGTGCTTGCCGACCTGGGACCCTGTGACATCCTGGTGAATGGGGCAGGCGGGAATAATCCGAAAGCGACGACGGACAACGAGTATCAGCACGAGGCGACAGAAGGGCAGAAGACATTTTTCGATCTGGACGCAGGGGGAGTGGATTTCGTGTTCAAGCTGAATTTCCAGGGAACGCTTCTGCCAACGCAGACATTTGCCAAGGATATGGCGGAGAGAAAATCGGGATGTATCCTGAACATTTCTTCGATGAACGCATATATCCCGCTAACGAAAATTCCGGCTTATTCCGGCGCCAAGGCGGCAGTCTCCAACTTTACCCAGTGGCTGGCAACGCATTTCGCGGGCACGGGTATCCGCTGCAATGCGATTGCACCGGGCTTCCTGGTATCCAATCAGAACAGGTCGCTGTTGTTTAACGAGGATGGGACGCCCACAGCCCGTTCCAAAAAGATATTAAGCGGAACGCCTACAGGCCGTTTTGTGGAGAGTGAGGAGCTGCTTGGCGGCGTGTTCTTCCTGTGCGATGACAGGGCGGCAAGCGCGATCACGGGTGTTGTGCTTCCGATTGACGCCGGGTTCTCGGCGTATTCGGGCGTCTGAGCTCTATAGTAAACGACATGACAAATTTCTGTCCATTCCAAATCGCCTTCGGAGAGGGGCAGATGGGAGACAGCCACTATTCGATGGTAATAATCACTACTACGAATAGTGGCTGCTTTTTATCTGCCCATTCCAAGTCGCCTTTGATGAGGGGCAGATTCCCTTTTGGCTGAATTTACATCTTCTCACGGACCTTGCAGCAGTTGCAAAGTCCTGAATTGAACTGTTACGGACTACTACTAAAAATCGCCAAAAGTAATTGCCATACCCACTAAAATACAGTATCATAATAAAGATAGATAAGACGTTGGGATTTCACTTTGACATCGGAAACACAAGGAGGAAAAAGAAATGTATCATTGCCATATTCACTTTCAATTTATGGGTATTCGCAAGGATGTATTTGAAATAATTGAGAAAATGGCGCCGCTCCCATGTTTTACACACGAGTTTACGGAGAGTGAGACGGCAGAGACGGCGCTGAGGTCGGGTAAGGCGGATGTTATCATGGCGGATCTCAGAGATGTGGAGGATGTGAAGGAGACAGTACATATGCTGGCTTCGGGTAAAGCCGAAGATACGGAGCTCCTTTTGGTTGCCGGGGAAGGACAGATTCCGCTGTTCACGGAAGAAATGCTTGCAGTAAAGGATATATGGCTCCTGCCGATGTCGGAGGAAGAAGTCCGGTTCCGTTTCCTGAGATGGCAGCAGGCTTATAAGATGGGCAAGGACTTTTGGGAGACGAACCAGTTCCTGGAAGCCACGATCAATCATGTGCCAAATCTCGTGTGGTATAAGGACAAGGACGGTGTCCATGAGAAGGTAAATATCAGTTTCTGTAAGACGGTGGGTAAGACCAGGCAGCAGGTTGAGGGACAGCGCCACGCTTATATATGGGATGTGGAGGAGGACGATCCGGCCTGCATAGAATCAGAGCGTGAAGTTATGAGCAGCGGGAAAACCTGTGTCTCAGAGGAATGCGTGAAAGCAGGAGATGGGACGAAGCTGCTTACAACTTATAAATCCCCTTTGTATGACATAGATGGAAGTGTGATGGGAACCGTAGGCGTAGCGATTGATGTAACGCAGGAACGGGCTTATGAACAGGAGATTATACAGAAGAATTGTACGCTGGAGAAGATTTTCAACAATATAGATTGTGGTGTAATGTACCACAGTATAGATGGAAGACATATCATGAGTGTCAATCAGGCGGCGCTTGATATCCTGGGGTATGAGTCTTTGGATGAAATGGCTGCGGATGGATTTGATATGATCGCTTCTTCTGTGGCGGAAGAGGATAAGAAGCAGCTGCTGGAGCGCATACGGAGTTTAAAGGAGGAGGGCGACAGCGTCAGCGTCGAGTATCGTGTACACCGTAAGGATGGAGAGACACGGTATGTCATGGGCAATGTCAAACTGATACGTGAGGATAGTGAACTGAGGTATCAGAGGTTTCTTCTGGATTGTACTGCGCAGAAGCTGCAGGAGGAAGAGAACGAGCAGCGTCAGACGGAATTGATCCATGCGCTTAGTATTGATTACAAACTGGTTTGTTACTATGATCTTGGCACGGGAGAAGGAAAGCTGCTGCGGAGCGATGATAGTTTTATCGACGATGTTTTTGACGCAGGAGTGGACTATGATAAGAATCTGTCCCTTTACCTGGACAGACATGTCTTTGAGGAAGATTCCGAAATGCTGCAGCAGGCTCTGTCAAGAGAGAAAATCATCGAAGAATTGACAAAAAATAACCAGTACCATGTTAATCACCGCATTGCAGAGAATGGTAAAACGGAATACTATCAGATCAAAATAGTGCGCGCGGGTACAAGAAAGGAGAACAGTGGAATTGTTCTCGGCATACGGAGTGTGGATAATGAGATCCGCAGCGAAATGGAACAGAGAGGAATGCTGAAAGACGCACTGATGCAGGCGAACAGGGCGAGCAAGGCCAAGAGCGTATTTCTTTCCAATATGTCCCATGATATCCGCACACCTATGAATGCGATTGTCGGATTTACAACGCTGGCAATGAATAACCTTGATAACAGAGAGCGGATGGAAGAGTATCTTAAGAAGATCAGGACGTCGGGAAATCATCTGCTCAGCCTGATCAATGATGTTCTGGATATGAGCCGTATCGAGAGCGGCAAGATCGAATTGGAAGAGAAATTATGCAGTTTGCCGGAAATACTGCATGCTCTCTGTAATATAGTACAGGCGGATGTGCATGCAAAGCAGTTGGAATTACATATTGATACGCTGGATATCCGGAATGAGAATATTTACTGTGACAGGCTGCGGTTGAACCAGGTGCTTCTGAACCTGCTCAGCAATGCGATCAAATATACAGGTGCGGGCGGTGTTATTAATATGCGTATCACAGAGAAAGCCGGTGCGGCGGAAGGATATGCGAACTACGAGTTTACCATTAAGGATAACGGTATCGGTATGAGCAAGGAGTTTGTGGAACATATCTTTGAACCTTTCGAGAGAGAAGAGAATTCAACAATCAACAGAATCCAGGGAACCGGGCTGGGCATGGCTATCACCAAGAACATTGTCGATATGATGAATGGATTTATCGAGGTAGAGAGTGTACAGGGTGAAGGATCAAAATTTACGGTTTCCTTTACGTTCCGTACACATGCAGAGGAGAAGGAAGAACAGGATATTCCCGAACTGAAAAACTGCAGGGCGCTGGTGGTAGATGACGACTTCAATACCTGTGACAGCGTTTCCTATATGTTAGGCCAGATCGGGCTTCGGGCCGAGTGGACTCTGTCGGGCAAGGAGGCGGTACTGCGCACCCGGCAGGCAAATATGCGCAAGGACGGTTATTACGTGTATATTATCGACTGGCTGCTCCCGGATATGAACGGGATTGAAGTTACCAGAAGAGTCAGGCAGGAGATGGGGGATGGAGTTCCGGTTATCGTGCTGACCGCCTATGACTGGACTGATATTGAAGATGAAGCCAAGGAGGCGGGCGTCACTGCTTTCTGCAGCAAGCCGTTGTTTATGTCGGAACTGCAAAGCTGTCTCCGCTCCATTGTCGGAGCAGACGAGACGAAGGAAAAGGAAGAAGATGAAGAGAAGGTCTGCGTCCGGGCAGGACGGATTTTGCTGGCAGAGGATAATGAACTGAACCAGGAAATCGCTGTAGAGATATTGAGCAATGCAGGATTTACCGTAGAGGTTGCTGAAAATGGCAGTATTGCCGTGGAGATGGTTCGAAAGTCCGAGCCAGGATACTATCAGTTAGTGCTTATGGATGTGCAGATGCCGGTGATGGATGGGTATGAAGCAACCACCCATATCCGTAAATTGGAGAACAGGGAGCTGGCATCCATACCGGTGATCGCTATGACGGCCAACGCATTTGAAGAAGATAAGCAGGAGGCCCTGCGCCGTGGAATGGATGGGCACATTGCGAAGCCGATCAACATCGAGATTCTGTTTGACACTTTAAATAAAGTAATGAATAACATGGCAAAAACATTTTAAAGAAAAAGGAACTGAAGTACCATGACAGGTACGAAAGTTCCTTTTTGTATGTGTCACATCTGTCCGGCATTAATTATTATATGTATCAATGCACAGTACAATGTATCCCTTTCCTTCTATATTAAACAGGAGACTGCAGGCAGGGCATTGCTTGTAGAAAATTTTAGAGAACTGATCGAAAGACAGCATATCACTTTTTTCGAGTTCATATTGAATACTGTCAGGGAAGTATTTCCTCAGATAATCCACAAACTGAATTGAGAGCATTCTCATGGCGTCGGCTACGGTTTTATCGACTCTTTTTATCTCCATATCCAGTATTTCATTGAGTGAGCGGATCGCGACAGATTCTTCATAGAGCAGATAGATCCGCTGTTGTTCTTTGTTTCTGGAGCTGTAGCTCAGACGGTAAATAAGAGGGTTGCCGGAGGTAAAGGATTCTCCGCCATAATGCTGGCTTACAAGCTGTACCTGTGAGCGGCACATGGTCTTGAGTCCCTGAGTGGTTGCCTCAAGGATGTCTTCCAGCTTGTCATCAGACGGTTTATGTACCCACTTGTTGGCGTTCCTGCCCGTGATGGCGCGGTCTTCCACCATGATATGTCCGGTGAGCCAGCCGACGCAGATTCCTATGAAATGCTGGACGGACTCCAGGGAGTATTCCTGTGTTTCCAGTTCCTCTTCCAGGGCAGGCAGGGTCTGTTCACGAAGGGTGTCATGCAGTTTTTTGTGCATGGCAAGCCCTGAATAGGCAATAGACTTCATGTAAGCCTCTTCCTCCGCAAAGTGTTTGACGGCATAGTTTTTGAAGTATTTGATTCCTTCCCGGCAGGCATGCTGCTGCTTATCAGGATTTTCGGTGAAAGCAATCAGTTTGTTTACGATCGAAAAGAGCTTCTGATGGGCCTGGTCTACTTCTTTTACGCCCAGATTAAATCGGTCATTCCATTTGATTTCTGCCATTGTATCCATAGTCCTCCTATCCCAAAAATTGACCGCATCATCGGTCAAACCGGCTGCGGGCAAGTTGGTTGATGGTGTAATTGTGTAGTTGCAACATAACAATAAAAAAATTTTAACACTTCTTTTCAGCTAATACAATGGAGGAAAATAAGAAAATGAAAAAATAATACTTGCCATTTATCTCAAAACAACGTAATCTAAATATAGATGATTTGTGGACATTTGTTGTTCCATAAAGAGAAAAAGCAGGATAAGGGGACGAACGAATGAAAGAAGAATTGCAGGCGGTAGGTGTTGCATACGACGAAGTGTTGAACCGCTTTATGGGTAAGGAAGATTTTTATCTGAGAATGTTGAAGAAATTTCTGGGCGATAAGAATTATGGTGAGTTGAGGGCAGCAGTAGATGAGAAGCGCTGGGCGGATGCCTTTACGTATGCGCATACTGTAAAGGGACTGTGTGGCAACCTCGGCCTTGGCGGCATACTGGAATATGTGGTTCCGTTGACGGATGAAGTGCGGTCGGAGCCTTACGATGAGGAGAAGATCGTCGAATATATGGACCATGTGACGGAAATATATGAGAAAACGCGTGACGTGATCGAAGCATTGTAAGGAACTGTCCGAAAATAACCTGTGCTGATTCAGACAAGCTGAATGCACAAGTTATTGATGGACAGTTCCTGAGATGAAGTGCCAGGATAGAGAACACAGAGAGAATAGGGTAGCAGTTCAGCCAGAGATTGAACTGTTACAGGATGGACAAGAGGCAAGTCTGACAGGCTTGCTTCTTTCTTCATGGAAATTTTGGAAATAAATATTTGATGAGG
>CAYXKS010000007.1:16244-19112 GCA_964465725.1 uncultured Bacteroides sp.
CAGATGAGAAATTGTGAAGCAGTGAGGCTATGTGTGATATTGTGGCCAAAGCTGTGATAAGCACAGGAATAAACATGAAACCGGATAAAATAATGACAGATACGATTAAGAAAGAAGATACAGGAATAAACGATGGAAGAAGAGGAAAAAGGCGCGCACTGCGGTGGATTCTGCCCTTTTTTCTGGCGGTCATTTTGTTGTGCGGCTGTGGAGGAGAGACGCAGATCAGCTATACGAAGCAGGGGATGGATGCGATACAGGCCCTGGATTATGAGGCGGCGCTTCAGTATTTCGAGAGTGCGAGGGAGCAGGGAGAAGAGCCGAGGGAAATCGACAGGGGCATCGGCCTGGCTTATATGGGTCTGACACAATATGAGGAAGCCATTCTCTATTTAGAAGCGGCCTTGCATGAGAGTGAGGGACGAATCGGGGATATAGATTTCGATATTAATTATTATCTGGCCACAGCCTATTATAAGAATGGACGTCCGCAGGATGCGGTGAAAGCTTACGATGCGATCCTGGCGCTTCGGCCGAAGGAGAAGGATGCTTTTTATCTGCGGGGATATGTTAAACTGTCCCAGAATAATTTCGAGGCAGCCCAGAAGGATTTCGATGCGGCGGTTGCGTTGGATAGCAGGGATTATGACCAGCTGATCCGCATTTACATGGCGCTTGACGAGTATGGTTATCAGGAGGCGGGGATGCTCTATCTCCAGGGTGTGATGACGGAGAATGAGAATTCCATTTCGGATTATGACATGGGGCGTATGTGTTACTATATGGGTGATTACGAGAAGGCCAGGGATTATCTTTCTAGGCTTGAGACGTCGAAGGACTATGGAGCGGCATTGTATCTTGGCAGAACTTATGAAGCCTTGGGGGATTTCAATTATGCTTCTGGTATTTATGCCGGATATGTGGAGAATGACCAGAGTAAGGCGGAGATTTATAACCAGCTGGGGCTGTGCAGGATGCGTATGAAGGAGTACAGTCAGGCGCTGGAGGATTTTCAGGCGGCGATGAATATCGAGGATAATGGGATGATGCAGACGCTTAAGTTTAATGAGATCGTGGCTTATGAGTATATGGGAGATTATAAGACGGCGGCGGCGCTGATGAACAGTTATCTGAAATCCTATCCGGATGATGAGGCGGCGCAGCGGGAGTATGAGTTTTTGCGGACACGGTGAGGATCAAATACGGCGTTGCAGATTGACAGGCAGACAGACCGATGTTACTATTTTAGATGATAGTTGGGTATTATTGTCTTTGTGCCTGCAGGTACAGGCATTGGTAAACGAATTGAATTTTAAAGTGCATACCATGGAGATATCGGTACTGATAGGAAGAGAAAGGTAAGGAGACGGAATGAAGAATACTTATGTACGGGTAAAGGGCATAATAAAGAGGGGAGACAAATACCTTGTAATCAAGAGGTGGGTGGATGACCATATCCCTAATACTTATGTGTGGGAATTCATTGATGCACAGGTGCAGCATGGCGAGGCGCCGGATGACACGGTGCTGCGGGCCATCGAGGAGGTTCTCTCAATAGAGGGGACGATCGAGAAGATTGAGTATACGTGGTCCAGCCTGCTGGGTGATACACACTGTGTGGGAATCGCATATCTTTGTTCCATCAAGGAGGAGGACGAGGAGAATATTGTCCTGCCGGAGGAATACGGAGAGTGGAAATGGATATCGAGAGACGAGTTTTCGGATTATATTGAGAATATGTATGTATTGAATGATTTGGAGGGCAGGACGCTTTGATCAACAAACTGATAGACAAGATAAAGAGGACAGGTGCGCCGATCGTGGTAGGGCTGGATCCCACCATGAAGTTTGTGCCGGAGCATATAAAGAAACAGGCTTTTGAGGAGTATGGTGAGACGCCAAAAGGCGCTGCACAGGCGGTTTGGTTATATAACAAGGCGATCATTGATGCCGTCTGTGACCTGATTCCTGCAGTGAAACCGCAGATCGCCATGTATGAACAGTTTGGCACGGAAGGAATCATTGCTTTTCAGAGGACTGTGGAGTACTGCAAGGAGAAAGATTTGGTCGTGATCGGTGATGTCAAGCGCGGCGATATCGGCTCTACATCGGAGGCTTATGCGGTTGGCCACCTGGGTAAGGTTCAGGTGGGAAGTACTATTTGCAGAGGATTTGACGAAGATTTCGCGACGGTGAATCCATATCTCGGATCTGACGGTGTGAGACCTTTTATCAAGGTGTGCCAGGAAGAGAAGAAGGGGATTTTTGTTCTCGTCAAGACATCCAATCCAAGCAGCGGGGAATTTCAGGACAGGCTGGTGCGGTGCAAGACAGAGCGGGGAGAGGACATGGAGAGACCACTCTACGAGATCGTAGGGGAACAGGTGGCGGCTTGGGGCGCGGAGTGTATGGGTGATTCCTACAGCTATGTGGGTGCCGTGGTCGGAGCGACCTATCCGGAGCAGGGTAAGATATTACGCGAGATCATGCCGAAGGCTTATATTCTGGTGCCGGGGTATGGGGCGCAGGGCGGTAAGGGCGCCGATCTGGTGCACTTTTTCAATGAGGACGGCCTGGGAGCTATCGTGAATTCTTCAAGAGGAATCATAGCGGCTTACCAGCAGGAACAGTATGCACAATATGGCCCGGAGAACTTTGCGGATGCATCCAGGGCTGCGGTACTTGCTATGAAGGAAGACATTGCTCTGGCACTTGCGGGCAGATAGTGGGATGAAGATGTTACTATTCACAGTCGAAATGCGCATTAACTGCGCATTTACGACCAGGCACAGTAAATTTTTGAAGCATTTGCACCTCGCCGCAGGCGATCTGGAATTTGCAAATGCCATTACTATGAGCAGCATAAGC
>CAYXKS010000007.1:19212-34053 GCA_964465725.1 uncultured Bacteroides sp.
CCTCGCCGCAGGCGATCTGGAATTTGCAAATGCCATTACTATGAGCAGCATAAGCTGTGAATAGTAATATGGAGGCTGAGATGGAACAATATAAAAGAGAGTTTATTGAGTTTATGGTGGACAGCCAGGTGTTGAAATTTGGCGATTTTACTTTGAAGAGCGGCAGGAAATCCCCCTTTTTTATGAATGCGGGAGCTTATGTGACAGGAGCACAGCTGCGGAAGCTGGGTGAGTATTATGCGAAAGCGATCCATGATCGATATGGTCTTGATTTTGACGTGCTTTTTGGGCCGGCTTATAAGGGGATTCCGCTTTCAGTGGCGACTACGATGTCGATCAGTGAACTGTATGGCAAGGAGGTCAGATATTGTTCCAACCGGAAGGAAGTGAAGGACCATGGCGATACCGGCATTCTTCTGGGCAGCAAGCTGAAAGACGGTGACAGGGTCGTGATAATCGAGGATGTAACTACTTCCGGTAAATCGATCGAAGAGACATTTCCGATCCTGAAACAGCAGGCTGATGTGGAGATCGTGGGCCTGATGGTTTCTCTCAACCGTATGGAGCGCGGCCTGGACAGCGAGATGAGCGCTCTCGACGAGATCAGGCAGAAATACGGATTCGACACGGGTGCTATCGTTACCATGGCGGAAGTGGTGGAGTGCCTCTATAATCAGCCGTATCAGGGAGTAATTTATATAGATGATACATTAAAGAGTGCGATTGATGCATACTATAAACAGTATGGTGCGAAATAGTGTGGCAGAATTTCTGATTGGAGGTTAAGAATATGGAAGAGAAAACTTATAAGGTCATGGGCGGTTCCGGAGCGCTCAGCATTGCAGTTGGTGTGGTCTTCCTCGTGGTTGGTGTGGCGAGCGGCGTACTTCTGGTGATCAGCGGGGCGAAGCTGTTGGCCGGACGGAACAAAATCTTATTTTAAAAGTAACAAATGGGTGTTTTCGGGAGAGCGAAGATACCCATTTCGACATTAAGGAACAGCTTCCGGCAACTTCACCGAAAGCGGTCGGGAATGGGCAGATTCCGTAACAGGGAAGACGAAGGCTGATCTGTTACGATCAGGGACAGGGAGTTTGAATAGTGAAAAAGAGCAGTTATATGTTTACAAATAAGGAACATTCGCAGAAAGGAATCATGTCCACGATTCTGGGAGTGATTTCTCTGGCAACGCTGGTTTATGCAGTTTATATGAGCTACCGGAGAGTGGGAGAGGTTCCGGTGCAGTATGGGGCGGCGGTGATGCTCGTCATGATTTTTGCCTTTGTGGGTATCGGGCTTGGTTTGGTTTCCAGAACGGAACGGGATAAATTCTATCTGTTCACATATCTGGGGATCATATTGAATGTGTTGGCCCTTGCAGTGATTAGCGTGATCTTGTATGCGGGGGCGTACGCGTGAGAAAAACAGATTGTCAGTATTTAATATAATCGAAAGATGATAGAGCTTGGAGGAGTGTGGTTATGGAAGAATTGTATATTTCAGAAGAGGACAGAAGTGATCTGGAGTTGGAGCGGTATAAACTGGCGTTGGAGAGAATCGGGGAAATACCGAATGAGTCAATCTGTGGGGAAAGCCTGCAGTCCTATTTCAACAGTATGGCGGATTTTATCCTGTCCATAGACCGGGCGTGGAATATAGTGGAAAGTGGAAAACTGAGGCAGATGGAGCTTAAGGAACTGCGGCCTTTTAACAGAGGCTTGTATGAAGATATTCTTCCGGAAAATTATAGCCATAGTTATGCCAATCCGGATTATGCCGTAGAGTGTCTGGGAGAGTCAATCGGGCAGATGCTGTCATTTCTGTATGCGGAACTGAGGGGAATGATACCGGCGGCTTTTGAACAGAGCAGATTGGCGATGGTGATCCGCATGGAACTTCTGCTGGAGGTGTACCAGGCGTGTGTGTACGCGGAC
This sequence comes from uncultured Bacteroides sp., assembly GCA_964465725.1. Taxonomy (GTDB): domain Bacteria; phylum Bacillota; class Clostridia; order Lachnospirales; family Lachnospiraceae; genus UBA3282. The sequence goes on from CAYXKS010000007.1 coordinate 21,147, forward strand.
GGGATTCCGGATGCGGAGGAACTGCAGCAGATTCTGTATTGGTATGTGAGCGATTATTTTGAACCGGAATCCTGTGAAAAAGTGGCGAAGACTGTGTGTCCGGAGAGAGATTTTGCCTATCGGATCATAATGGAAAGCGATCTTTCGGACTTACGCTATCTGTATTATTACGGCGAGTATGTTACGGATAATGAAGTGCGGACCGCAGAACATCTGAACAGGATGGAGGAAGAGCGGATCAGGCTGATGGCGGATACCTATACAGAGGGGTATCGGATCGGTTTTGAGACAGGTAACAAAGATATTTCTATCAAAAAGACAGTGAATATACGGTATTGCCTTGGATTTGAGCGGATGATCCGCCAGGCAGTGAACAACTTTGACAGGATCGGCCTCCGGCCTACGATCTATCGTGCGGGAAGTAATATCTTCCAGGGCAGGAGTGTGAATAAGAACGGTTTCTTCGGTGCGAATCCGAATAAACAGTTTGACTACGACCACAGGGAAGATATGGCATTGGTGCTTAATAAGCTTTTGGTGGAGCGCAGGCTTGAGTGTATGCGGAATGCCTTTGAGCAGTACAGGGAAGAGGCGGCAGTACATGGCGGCCCGGCGGTGGTGGAGATTTTCGGTGAGAAACCTTTCGTGCCACAGAACAAGGAGAGCGCCTGCAGACTGTCCGAAAAGCAGCAGAAGCTCTCCGTAGAATATGTGTCGAGAGCCGGTGCTTTGCAGAATGAATATATTCCAGGAGAGGAGAGAAGCTTTACGATCATTGCCTTTCCGATACCGGATATCGGGGAGCGGTATGAGGAGATTTTCGATGACATTGTGCTGATCAATACATTGGATTACAAGTTATACCAGGGAATCCAGCAGAAAATAATAGATGCTCTTGACCGGGGAGAGACTGTACTGGTCAAAGGGTGTGGGGAAAACAGGACGGATCTCAGAATCAGATTGCACGAACTGAAAGATCCTGGAAAAGAGACTAATTTTGAAAACTGTGTGGCGGATGTCAACATACCGGTAGGTGAGGTGTTTACCTCCCCTGTTCTGACCGGCACGAATGGTGTCCTTCATGTAACAAGGGTATTTTTGAACGAACTGGAATATAAAGATATCTGGCTGAAATTTGAGGATGGTATGATTGTTGATTATGGGTGCTCCAACTTCCTGACAGAGCAGGAGAACCGGAAATATATTGAAGATAATGTGCTCTTCCATCATGATACACTGCCGATCGGGGAATTCGCCATCGGAACGAATACGACGGCCTACGTAACGGCGCGCAAGTACGGAATTGAGGATAAAATGCCGATCCTGATCGCGGAGAAGACCGGGCCGCATTTCGCGGTGGGGGATACTTGCTATTCCCATGCGGAGAATGTGCGGGTCTATAACCCTGACGGAAAAGAAATCATCGCCAAGGACAATGAGATATCGGTTCTGCGTGATACGGATATCGGCAAAGCATATTTTCAGTGTCATACGGATATAACGATTCCTTATGATGAACTGGGTGAAGTGACGGTTTTGACGAAGGAGGATGAAAGGATTGAGATTATCCGGGACGGCCGGTTTGTGCTGCCGGGGTGTGAAGAACTGAATAAGGTGCTGGATTAATAATTCAGCTTTAATGGAATTGGATTCAGCCGGACGCGCCTGACATTATGTAGTAGTTCTAAGGACGCGCTTTCGCTCGATTCCAAACGCAGCGGTACTAAGCTCGTGAAAAACCTCGCTAAGTGCCGGCGTTTTCCAACGGTCCTTAGAACTACTACATAATGTCAGGTGCTGTGTACTGGCTAAAATGAATGATATAGAAGTCTGAACTATTATTTGTTCCTAATCTGTAATTGAAAAGATAGTTGCGTATTGCCTGAAAAAATAGTAAACTGATTATGGATGTTTTTGTGTATTTCGGGAAGAAAAGGCTGTGCGACCACAACATATTGTATGATACCTGGAAGCAAAATTTACAATTTATAAATTTATAATATATAGTTGACGGTGCTGGTAAGGATACAGTAATAGTATGGGAAGCAGAAGATAAAGGAGGAAACACGGATGGCACAGGTGGGTATTGTGATGGGCAGTGATTCTGATATGCCTGTTATGGCAAAGGCGGCGGATATTTTGGATGAATTTGGAATTTCCTATGAGATGGCGATCATCTCTGCACACAGGGAACCGGATGTTTTTTTTGAGTATGCGAAGAGTGCGGAAGATAAAGGCTTCAAGGTGATTATTGCGGGCGCAGGCAAAGCGGCGCATCTGCCAGGCATGTGTGCGGCAATTTTTCCCATGCCGGTTATCGGCGTACCAATGAAGACCTCTGACCTGGGCGGTGTGGACTCCCTGTACTCCATCGTGCAGATGCCCTCCGGTATTCCTGTGGCGACGGTGGCCATCAATGGAGGACAGAATGCGGGTATTCTTGCGGCCAGAATCCTTGCTGTATCAGATGCAGAGCTTCTGCAGAGACTGAAAGATTACACGCAGAAGTTGAAAGAGAGTGTGCAGGAGAAGGATGCAAAGCTGCAGGAGATAGGATACAGAAAATATATGGACGAATAATCGATTAAACAGTTTGGATGTTTAGAGTGTAACTCGCAGAAATAAATCTTAAGTTTAAGACGGAGGAAATTATGGATTACAAGTCAGCAGGCGTTGATATCGAAGCCGGTTATCAATCGGTAGAACTGTTAAAGGAACATGTCAGGAGGACAATGAGAGCAGAAGTTCTGGGTGGCCTCGGAGGATTTTCGGGAGCTTTTTCCATGGATAAGATCAAGGAGATGGAACATCCGGTATTGTTGTCTGGTACAGACGGTGTCGGGACGAAGATTAAACTTGCTTTCCTGATGGATAAGCATGATACGGTTGGGATTGACTGTGTGGCAATGTGTGTCAACGATGTGGTATGTGCGGGAGGCGAACCGCTTTTTTTCCTGGATTATATCGCATGCGGCAAGAACTTTCCGGAGAAGATAGCGTCCATCGTAGGTGGTGTGGCAGAAGGCTGCAGGCAGGCTGGAGCAGCGCTGATCGGCGGCGAGACGGCAGAGCATCCGGGACTGATGCCGGAAGAGGAATATGATTTGGCTGGTTTTGCGGTGGGTGTGGTAGACCAGAAAGACCTGATCACGGGAGAGCGGATCAAGGCGGGAGATAAGCTGATCGGTATCGCTTCATCGGGCGTTCACAGCAACGGATTCTCTCTGGTGCGTAAGGTGTTTGAGATGACGAAGGAGAGTCTGGATACCTATTATGAAGAATTGGGGGCGACCCTTGGGGAGACACTTCTTACGCCTACCAGGATTTATGTGAAGGCACTGCAGGCTGTAAGAAGCGCCGGAGTGGTTATCAAGGGCTGCAGCCATATTACCGGCGGTGGGTTTTATGAGAATATACCGCGTATGCTTCCGGAAGGTGTGGCGGCGGTGATACATAAAGACAGTTATCCGGTTCCTCCGATTTTCGGACTGCTGCAGAGAAAAGGCGGGCTTGAAGAGAGAATGATGTACAACACCTACAACATGGGGCTGGGTATGGTACTTGCCGTGGACGCGGCAGATGCGGACCGAACGGTCAGCGCCCTGAAAGAGGCAGGCGAGGGAGCGTATCTGGCAGGTGAGGTGATTGAAGGTACAGGAGGCGTTATTATCCGGTGATTTGTACGCTTCGTGCAGCATGCAAGCCGATGTAAGGAATTGTTCGAAAATAATTTGTGAAGAATGTGCCTTATAAATCTTCCTAAAGACTAATGGCAAAATTTATAAGGCTGCAGAATTCAGGAACTAAGATAGAAAAAAGTGAACAGACGCAGAAAGGCTGTAAGGAAAAATGCTTAAGGTATTGGTATGTGTGTCCGGAGGCGGCACTAATTTACAGGCAATTATTGACAGCATAGAGCAGGGAAATGTCACCAATGTACAGATTGTGCGGGTGGTCAGCAATAATAAGAATGCCTATGCCCTGGAGCGGGCGAAGAGAGCAGGGATCGAAGCGGTCTGTGTGTCGCCGAAGGATTATGGAAGCAGGGAACAGTTTAATGAGGCGCTGCTGCAGGCAGCCACGGAAGCGGCACCGGATCTTATTGTGTTGGCTGGATTTCTGGTAGTAATCCCACCGGAGCTGATCCGGCGTTATGAGAACAGGATTATCAATATACATCCTTCTTTAATCCCCTCTTTCTGTGGTACAGGATACTATGGGCTTAAGGTGCATGAAGCGGCGCTTGCCCGAGGGGTTAAGATTACGGGGGCTACTGTGCATTTCGTGGATGAGGGAACGGATACGGGCCCGATTCTGATGCAGAAGCCTGTGGCTGTCTGGCCGGATGATACGCCGGAGATTTTGCAAAGGCGTGTCATGGAGGAGGCGGAGTGGGTGATACTTCCAAAGAGCCTTGACCTTATCGCCAACGGCAGGGTGACGGTGCAGAACGGACAGGTACGGATTACAGAGTAATATAATCAGAGAGCAATGTCATGTAAGAAGAAACATACAAAAAGTAACATTGTAAAAAGAGGTATACAAAAGCATTATCATGTAAAAGGAAGCATACAAAAAGCAACATTATGCAAAAAGAAGCGTACAAAAAGCGATATCATATGAAAAGAAGCATACATAAGGATACATACAGAAAGGCAGGATAACAGGATGAAAGTTCTGATTGTAGGAAGCGGCGGCAGGGAGCACGCAATCGCGCATAGCGTTGCGAAGAGTCCCCGGGTGGACAAAATTTACTGCGCACCGGGCAATGCAGGTATCGGACAGATTGCAGAGTGCGTTCCCATCGGGGCCATGGAATTTGATAAACTGGTGGCATTTGCGAAGCAGGAAGCGATTGATCTGACGATCGTTGGTATGGATGATCCTCTGGTAGGCGGTCTGGTGGACGAGATGGAAGCGGCGGGACTGCGCGTTTTCGGGCCGAGGAAGAATGCGGCTATCCTGGAGGGCAGTAAGGCCTTTTCCAAGGATCTGATGAAAAAATACAATATTCCTACGGCTGCTTACGAGAATTTCGATGATCCGAAGCAGGCTCTGCAATATCTGGAGACAGCTAAAATGCCGGTAGTCCTTAAGGCTGACGGACTGGCGCTCGGAAAGGGCGTGTTGATTTGTGAGACACTGGAGGAAGCACGTGAAGGTGTCAGGACGATCATGGAGGATAAGAAGTTCGGTGCAGCCGGCAACCGTATGGTTGTGGAGGAATTCATGACCGGACGTGAAGTGTCTGTGCTCTCTTTTGTGGATGGCAGGACGATTCAGATTATGTCTTCCGCACAGGATCATAAGCGTGCGCTGGACGGTGATCAGGGATTGAATACGGGCGGCATGGGTACTTTCTCACCGAGTCCCTTCTATACGGAGGAAGTGGATACTTTCTGCCATAAATATATCTATCAGGCTACGGTGGACGCCATGGCGGCGGAGGGGCGGCCTTTTAAAGGAGTCATCTTTTTCGGTCTGATGCTGACGCCGGAAGGTCCCCGTGTGCTGGAGTACAATGCCAGATTTGGCGACCCGGAGGCGCAGGTGGTGCTTCCGCGCATGAAGAACGATATCATTGATGTAGTGGAGGCGTGTATCGACGGCACTCTGGATCAGATCGATCTTCAGTTTGAGGACAATGCCGCGGTATGTGTTGTTCTGGCTTCGGAAGGGTATCCGGTATCTTATGAGAAAGGATTTGTTATTCAGGGGCTGGAGCATTTTGAGAATGTGGACGGGTATTATTGTTTCCATGCGGGGACGAAGCAGACGGAGGATGGAATCGTCACAAACGGAGGACGTGTCCTTGGAATTACGGCTAAGGGCGTCGATCTGAAAGAGGCGAGGACTAATGCATACAAAGCGACGGAGTGGGTGTCGTTTGATAATAAATATATGAGATCGGATATCGGTAAGGCGATCGACGAGGTATAAAAAGAAAACCTGAGGCAACAGCTCTGCGCATTTACTGCGCTGAGAGTACACGCGCTATGCAGCCTATGCAGTTTGTCTGCATGTGTGCATTGTGGGCATATGCGCAGGTATGCGCTAATACTTGCACCGTATTTTTCACAAAGCGTTTGCGCCAAGGAAGACATGGAAGTGCAAGTATAGCGGGATGTGTGTAATAGAGTGTAAAGGGGGCAGTGACATGGCAGACAAGGGAACGAGAGCAGCGAATCTACGAAAGGAGCTGCTGGATGAGGATAATTACAATAGGCCGACGATATGTCCTGAGTGCGGTGGTATTATGATCTTTAAAGGGGTGGGCGAATATAAGTGTGAGGATTGTGGTCTTCTGGGATATGATGACTATGGCAAGGCGCGCAATTATATCGAGCAGCATCCGGGGGCCACTATGGCGGAAGTGGCTTCGTCCACCGGTGTGCCCCAGAAATCTATTCGGGATATGGTCAGAGAATCCAGGCTGGAGATCGCGCCCAGTTCCAATGTCTTTCTTCGATGTGAGATCTGTGGTACAACCATTCGTTCCGGAAGATTTTGTACAAAATGCGAGGCTACCCATCATCGTGAGATTGAAGAGAAGGCGCGGAATGCCAAGAATATGGACCTTGCCGGATTCGGTGTGGAGAAAAACATTGGCGAGGACGGAGCGAAGCGCTTTAAGAGAGAAGCATAAGAATACCTGGTAAAGGGAGAATAATTATGAGGATAAAGAGAGAGAATGAACACAAGAAGAAATGCAGCGGTTTTGTGCGCGGTGTAGGGGCAGTATTTGCGGCAGTGGTTCTTACATGGTGCTGCTCATTCGTAAGTCTGGCGGATTCTACGGGAACAGTCAAAGTGGAATCGGCCACGATACGGGAGAGCACGGATACTTCCAGTAACGCTGTCGGAAGTGCGTCCAAGGGTACGACAGTAACAATTAAGGATGAGGTGACAGATGCATCAGGTACGCTCTGGTATCAGATCGATGTAGATTCGAGCAGAACAGGCTATGTGCGTGCCGATCTGATTGAGAAGACGGGCGGTGACAGTACAGCTGCTGACAATGGAGGCCAGACTGATGCGGCGCCGGCAGACGGCGGCGCGGCAGCGATGGGAACACAGGCGGAGAGTGCCATGGACGCACAGTATGCGGTGGTCTCTGTGGCAGTTGCCAAGATACGCTCAGCCCCATCTACCAATGACAGCATTGTGGATAGTCTGAGTCAGGATACGCAGGTAATCGTCAGCGGCCAGTCCAACGGCAGCAGTGATGGCAGAGTATGGTATTTTGTCACTTTTACGGGGTCAGACGGCTCACAGAAAACCGGATTTGTCCGTTCGGACCTGATCACTTTAGGAGATATGGTGCCGGTTCCGGAAGAGCAGCCTGCACCGGAGGAACAGCCGGTGGCCGAGCCGGAGGAGCCTGCCTATCAGGACTATGAATTGGTCTTTAAGGATGGTGAGTGGTGTCTGATCGATCACATAGGAGGCGGCTATGAATATAAGCTGCAGCCGCTTCTGGATGCACATAATCTTCAGAACGATACGATGGATGAGGATGCCAAAAAGCTTGTAAGACAGCGGATTGCCATTGTGGCGCTGGGTGTTGTGGCCGGAATCCTTTTGATCGTGGTTATTATTATGGCAATCAAGCTTCGTGATGCTTATTATGAAGATTACGAGGAAGATGAGGATGATGATGACGACGAGGACGAAGTCGAAGAGGAAGATGAGGAGGAAGAAGAGGAAGAGGCACCGGTCAGACGCAGCAGACGGGCGGAGCCGGCAGAACCTGCTTCCCGCAGAAATTCCAGGACGCCTGATACGGCAGCGCGCCGCCCGGCGAGGGCATCGGAAGGACGTACGGCACAGACAGGTGAAATAAGAAAAGAGTCTGCTGCAAAGCAGCGCAAGGCTAAGAATTTCCTTCTGGATGATGACGATTTTGAGTTTGAATTTTTAAATATGGATGATAAGGATTTGTAGAAGGGCTGGCAAATGTTTATTGAGATTGATTTTAACAGTGATGAGGCAATCTATATGCAGTTGAGGAACCAGATTATTCTGGGGATTGCTACCTCGCGTTTTCAGGAGGGTGACATGCTTCCTTCGGTCAGGCAGCTGGCCGATACCATAGGGATCAATATGCATACGGTCAACAAGGCGTACACAGTGTTGAAGCAGGAAGGGTATGTCAAGGTAGACCGGCGAAAGGGAGCTATGATCGCTGTAGACACTGACAAGATACAGGCGCTTGAGGATGTACGGAGAGATCTGCAGGTGACGCTGGCAAAAGCAAACTGCAGGAATATTTCCAGAGAAGAAGTGCATGCTCTTATAGATGAGATTTATGAAAATTATAGAAATATATAACAAAGATGACATAGAACAGGCAGATTCCGTAACAGTGAAGCCGAAAGCGGGACTGTCGCGAATGGCCAGATAAGAAAGGAATGGATTATTGATGCAGCCACAGTTTACGGACAAGGCAAAAACCGCGTTGATGCTGGCGGAAAGAGCTGCCAGAAGCCTGAGGCAGAGTTATGTGGGAAGTGAGCATATACTGATCGGACTGCTTCGGGAAAACACAGGAGTCGCGGCTACTGTCTTATTGAATAATGGAGTGGATATTGTACAGCTGAAGGAGATGATCAGGGAGCTGATCGTGCCGGAAAGTTCTGTGTTGATTGCAGAACGGGACGGTTATTCCCCGCGTGCACAGAGCATTCTGGAGGAGGCGCACAGACAGGCAGAGCGTTTCCGAAGCGACAAGACCGGAACAGAACATATTCTGCTGGCTCTTTTAAAAGAAGGAGAGAACGTAGCGGTCAGACTGCTCAATACCATGGGAATATCGATACAGAAATTATATGTTGATGTTCTTGTGGCGATGGGAGAGGATGGCGCCCTCTATAAGGAAGATTTGGGGAGAAGAAGCGGCAGGAAAAAGGGCGGTACTTCCACGCTGGAGCAGTACAGCCGGGATCTGACAGCGCTTGCAAGGGAAGGAAAGCTTGATCCGGTGATCGGCAGAGAGGAAGAGATCACGAGAGTGGTTCAGATCCTGAGCCGAAGAACCAAGAATAATCCCTGTCTGATCGGAGAACCGGGTGTAGGTAAAACGGCGGTGGTGGAGGGACTGGCGTCCAGGATCGTAACCGGGGATGTACCCTTTACTGTGCAGAATAAGAGAGTGCTGACATTGGATCTGTCCGGCATGGTAGCCGGAAGTAAATATCGTGGAGAATTCGAGGAGAGGATCAAGAAAGTCATCCGGGAAGTGATAGAGGACGGGGATGTCGTTCTTTTCCTGGATGAGCTTCACACGATTATTGGAGCGGGAGGAGCGGAAGGCGCTATCGACGCATCCAATATTTTAAAGCCGTCTTTAGCCAGAGGCGAAATCCAGTTGATCGGCGCGACCACGATCGCGGAATACCGTAAATATGTTGAGCGGGATGCGGCACTGGAGCGCAGGTTCCAGCCGGTTACGGTGGAAGAACCCACCGTGGAGGAGGCAGAGAATATCCTTCGCGGCATTGCCTATAAATATGAAGAACATCACCGCGTTACAATCACGCCGGAAGCGATCAATGCGGCAGTGGCGCTTTCGGACCGGTATATTAATGACAGAAATCTGCCGGATAAGGCGATTGATCTGATTGACGAGGCATCGGCGGCGGTGCGGCTTAAGGTGACAGGACAGCCGGATAAACTGAAGGAATTGTCGGAGGAGATCAAGAAGATAGATCTGCAGATCGAGCGCTCTATTCGCATGGAGGCTTTTACACAGGCGGCCGAACTGAAGAAGCATCAGAGCGAATGCATCAAGAAGTATGACCGTATCGTGAAGCGCATGGAGCGGGAAGAAGAAAAACGTAATTATGTGGTCGGTGAGAATGAGATCGCGGAAGTGGTGTCTCTCTGGACAAAGATTCCCGTGAAGAAGCTGGCCGAGAAGGAGAGCGAGAGGCTGATGAAACTGGAGTCCATCCTGCACAAGCGGGTGATCGGACAGGAGGAGGCGGTTACTGCCGTAGCCAAAGCGATGCGCAGGGGCAGGGTTGGCTTGCAGGATCCCAACCGCCCGATTGGTTCCTTCCTTTTCCTGGGTCCCACGGGAGTCGGCAAGACGGAGCTTAGCAAGGCGCTGGCGGAGGCGATGTTCGGGTCGGAAAATGCCCTGATCCGGGTAGATATGTCAGAGTATATGGAAGGCCATTCCGTATCCAAGATGATCGGTTCGCCCCCAGGATATGTGGGTTTCGAGGAGGGGGGACAGCTTTCAGAGAAGATACGTCGCAATCCTTATTCAGTGGTACTGTTTGACGAGATCGAGAAAGCCCATCCGGATGTATTCAATGTACTTCTTCAGGTATTGGATGATGGCCATATTACGGATTCCAAGGGGAGGAAGGTGAGCTTCAAGAATGCGATTCTGATTATGACATCCAACGCGGGCGCCCAGAGGATCATTGATCCCAAGAATCTCGGCTTCGGTGCGGAGCAGACACAGCAACAGAATTACGATAAGATGAAATCCAATGTCATGGAAGAGGTAAAAAGGCTCTTTAAGCCGGAATTTATCAACCGTATTGACGAGATCATGGTATTCCACCCGTTGGATAAAGATGATATGAAGAAGATTATCACATTACTTGCGGGCAATCTGATCAGGCGGTGTAAGGAGCAGATGGATATTAGTCTGACGATCACTCCGGCTGTAAAAGAGTGGTTGATCGAGAAGCACATGGACACGAAGATGGGAGCGAGACCCATGAAAAGGGCTATTCAGTCCGAAATTGAAGATGCCCTGGCTGAAGAGATACTGTCAGGACGCGTGAAGAGCGGCGGACATGTGACAGCCGGGCTGAAAAACAAGAAGCTGGTATTTACAACGACATAACAATAAAGATCCAGGAGGAAAGTACAATGGCTGTAGTAGAAGAATTATTGCGTACTGAGGAAAACGGCGCCATCAGTTTTGGCAATTATGCACTGGAGAGCAAGGCCAAGCTGGAAGATTACGAGCATGGAGGAGATCTGTACAAGGTTAAGACGTACAGGAAGCTTACAAAGCTGGAAAAGAACGGTATGTTTGCCTATGAGTCCGATCCCGGAACAAGCGTGTTTAATTTCAGGGAGACGGAGAATGGAGTCAGCTTTCTTGTGGAAGGTGACGAGGATGTACAGATTACAGTAGGGCTGGAGGAAGATACGGAGTACCGTGTTAAAGCAGGAGGCAGCGATATCGGCACGATGAAGACGAACTTAAGCGGTAAACTGAGTATCAGCGTGGAATTGGAGAACGCCGATGAAGTTGCGGTTGAGATAGTGAAGAATGGCTAAGAGTAAGACGGCGACGGTCTTCTACTGTCAGAATTGCGGATATGAGTCTTCCAAGTGGATGGGACAGTGTCCCGGATGCAGGGAATGGAATACAATGGTTGAGGAGAAGGCGCCTACGACGGCCCGTGGAAGTAGTCACGGTGTACATAAGCGGGAGGCGGCCAGACCCTCCAGCTTATCAGAAGTCAGCATACAGGAAGAGAGCCGTATGCTGACTCATATGGGAGAATTGGATAGAGTGCTGGGCGGCGGTATCGTGCCCGGCTCATTGACGTTGGTGGGTGGAGATCCGGGAATCGGCAAATCCACCTTGCTTTTGCAGGTATGCAGGAATCTGGCGTCGGACGGACGTAAAGTATTGTATATTTCCGGGGAGGAATCCCTGCGCCAGATCAAGATCAGGGCGAACAGACTGGGTGAATTTTCGGATAATCTGCTTTTATTATGTGAGACAGGGCTGGATGTTGTAGAACAGACCATCCGCAACGTTATGCCTGACGTAACGATTATCGATTCCATTCAGACGATGTACGATGAAGAGATATCTGCTGCTCCGGGCAGCGTGTCTCAGGTGCGGGAGGCCACTAACATTCTGCTGCAGCTGGCGAAAGGACTGACGGTTTCTGTTTTTATCGTGGGCCATGTAACTAAGGAAGGAACCGTTGCGGGGCCAAGAGTGCTGGAGCATATGGTGGATACGGTACTGTATTTTGAGGGGGACAGATATGCCTCTTACCGTATTTTGCGCGGAGTCAAGAATCGTTTCGGATCTACCAATGAGATCGGCGTGTTTGAGATGAAGGAGGAAGGTCTGGTTGAGGTAAAGAACCCTTCTGAGTTCATGTTGAGCGGCAAACCGGAGGGAGCCAGCGGATCTGTGGTTTCCTGTTCCATGGAGGGGACTCGTCCCATTCTGCTGGAGATTCAGGCACTGGTATGTCATAGTAATTTCGGTATTCCGAGGCGGCAGGCTATTGGTACTGACTTCAACCGGGTGAATCTGCTGATGGCCGTGTTGGAGAAGAGGCTGAACCTGCAGATGTCGGATTGTGATGCTTATGTGAATCTGGCAGGCGGTATGCGCATAGTGGAGCCCGCCATTGATCTGGGAATTGCCATGGCTGTGGTGTCCAGCTTCAAGAACAGGGCTATAGATGACAAGACGATTGCTTTCGGAGAGATTGGCCTGAGTGGTGAGGTGCGCGGTGTTTCCATGGTGGAGCAGCGTGTGGCGGAGGCGGCCAAGCTGGGATTTACCACCTGTATTGTGCCGGAAGTAAACAGGAGTCATGTGAAGTGTATCGAGGGAATACGGCTGATCGGAGTCAGAACTGTGCGGGACGCCGTGGATTTGATTTGATCCTGATTCTGTTCCGTCAAGTCGATGGTTATATGAAATGTTAAGCTTATGAATTTATGTTTTTATGGAAAATGTGACGAATATGTAACAAAAATGTAACAAAAATTTTAATAAAGTTAATATTTTGGCTTTTTTGTATATTCAAAGAGGATTTTTTGTGGTAGGATATTGAAGATGTAATTTTAGAGCAGCTATTCAGTCCAGGACTTTGTATTTAATGCAAAGTCCGTGAGAGCGTGC
>CAYXKS010000007.1:34153-37280 GCA_964465725.1 uncultured Bacteroides sp.
GATCCCGGGAAACAGGAAACTGACAGGGACCTGAGAGAGAATAATCAGGCTGAAAACACAAATGAACAGGCAGAAAGTGACCGCAAAAATCGCAGATGGGTCAGAAATATTCCGCTGTTGATTGTAGAGATATGTGTACTGGTGGCAGCGGTTGTCATTATGTATGTGGTGGTAACTACTACGGACGAGGTGGAGCGTAAAGACATCGATAAGGAACAGATCCTCATGAATGAAGAGGTGAAGGAGACACATAAGAGAGAAGAACAAGAGAACAGGAACGTTTCCAGAGGATATCGCAACATTGCACTGTTCGGCGTGGATGCCAGGGACGGGCAGCTGGGAAAGGGCACCAGAAGCGACACGATCATTATCGCAAGTATCAATCAGGATACGCAGGAGATCAAATTGGTGTCGGTATTCAGGGATACGTACCTGAATCTGAGCAATGACACTTATAATAAATGCAATGTCGCATATGCGCAGGGAGGCCCTGAACAGGCTATCAGTATGCTGAATACAAATCTGGATCTGGATATTACGGATTATGTGACTGTGGGATTCGGCGGACTGATCGATTCTGTGGATGCTCTGGGCGGAATCGAGATGGAGGTTACGGATGCAGAGATTTCGCACCTGAATAATTATCAGCTGACGATGTCGGAAGAACTGGGTGTTGATTACATTCCCGTGGAGCACAGCGGCAAGCAGCTGTTGAACGGTATGCAGGCTACGGCCTACTGCAGGATACGTTATACGAAAGGCGACGATTTCAGGCGCGCTGAGCGGCAGAGGGATGTACTGACAGCCATGATGGAGAAGGCGAAGAAGGCATCGGTCAGCTCTCTGAGGGATATGGTGCTTGCGATCCTGCCGGAAGTGGAGACGTCGCTGGGCGTCAATGAGATCGTAAGTGTGTTGGGCAGTGTTGCGGGTTACAATGTGGTGGCCAGTGACGGCTTCCCGTTCGAGGACGGCAGAGTGGGGGCGACGGTCGGCAGCAGAGGAAGCTGTGTAATTCCGGATAATCTGGAGAAGAATGTGGTGGAACTGCACAGGCTTTTGTATCCGGAGACAGACTATAATCCTTCCAGACAGATGAAAGGTATCAGTGAGGAGATTGAAGCTCTGACTGCAGAATACCGGTGAGCGGCGGCCGGGATGAATTAAAGGCGCCAATGTTTGTGTCAGGGATAACATGATGCATAAATATGGAAATCTTCACCCGCATTAATTCGTTGAATTATGCGGGTAAAAATAATTCGAAGAAAAATTCTGCGCAATCTGCACATATTATTTCGTGACAGTTTCTAAAATCAGACTATGGAGGGTATGGAGATAAGGATGAAGAAACTGCTTATCTATTTAAAAGACTATAAGAAGGAAACGGTCCTGGCGCCTCTTTTTAAGATGCTGGAGGCAACCTTTGAACTCTTTGTGCCGTTGGTTATGGCGGCGATTATAGACCAGGGAATTGGCAGCGGCAATGTATCCTATGTGCTTCGTATGGGCGGAGTTCTGATCCTGCTGGGCATGATCGGACTGGTATGCTCCATCACAGCACAGTATTTCGCGGCGAAAGCGGCGGTAGGATTTTCCACGAAGCTGAAGCATGCTCTTTTTTCCCATATTCAGGGTCTGTCATTCACGGAGATTGATACGCTGGGGACGGCGACGATGATTACACGGATGACATCGGATGTGAATCAGGTGCAGAATGGCGTAAATATGGTGCTGCGCTTGTTCCTGCGTTCGCCCTTTATCGTGTTCGGCGCGATGATAATGGCATTCACCATCGATGTGAAGGCAGCATTCATCTTTGTGGTGACGATTCCGCTTCTTTCCGTGGTGGTATTCGGCATTATGATGTGGACGATGCCTTTGTATAAAAAGGTTCAGGCGGGTCTTGACAGCGTGCTCGGTGCAACCAGAGAGAATCTTACAGGTGCCAGGGTGATCCGGGCTTTCAATAAGGAACAGGAAGAGATTGAAGCCTTTGAAAAAAAGAACAGCGCTCTGGCGCATATGCAGCTGTTTGTGGGAAAGATATCCGCACTGACCAATCCTGTCACTTATATTATTATTAATGTGGCTACGATCGTACTTCTCTATACCGGAGCAGTGCGGGTGGACGAAGGAACTATCACACAGGGTCAGGTGGTGGCGCTGGTCAACTATATGTCCCAGATTTTGGTAGAACTGGTGAAGCTGGCGAATCTGATCATCACGATCACCAAGGCGCTTGCATGTGCCAACCGGATTCAGAGTATATTTGAGATAGAGTCCAGTATGGTATGGGAGCAGAAACCGGCAGAAAAAGGGGCTGGCGTATATTTGGGAACGGGTAAGGATGATGGTATCTGTGTGTCCGGACAGGATGCGCCGCTTGCTCAGGCTGCATCCGACCACATCACGTTTGAGCATGTATCTCTGACTTATGCCGGCGCGGGGGCAGAGTCGCTTGTGGATATTGATTTTCATGTGAAAAAGGGACAGACGATCGGTATTATCGGCGGCACTGGCTCCGGTAAGACTTCCCTTGTCAATATGATACCGCGCTTCTACGACGCCACGAAAGGGCATGTAAAGATCAAGGGCAGGGACGTGCGCGAATACGCAATGGAAGAACTGCGGCAGATGATAGGGGTTGTTCCGCAGAAGGCAGTGCTTTTCCAGGGGACAATCCGTGAAAATATGCAGTGGGGCAAGAACCAGGCAACAGACGAGGAAATCTGGCAGGCGATCGGGACGGCTCAGGCTAAGGAGTTCGTGGAACAGAAGGAGGGCAGGCTGGATGCGGTTATAGCCCAGGCCGGCAGGAATCTCTCAGGTGGTCAGCGTCAGAGATTGACTATAGCCCGTGCTCTGGTAGGAAAACCGGAGATCCTTATACTGGATGACAGCGCGTCGGCGCTGGACTATGCGACGGATGCAGCGCTCAGGCAGTCGATACGGAATATGGAAGGCGATATGACAGTATTCATCGTGTCCCAGAGAGCTTCATCGATCCAACATGCCGATCAGATCATCGTGTTGGACGACGGGGAGATGGCGGATATCGGTACACATGAAGAACTGCTGGAGCGATGTGAGGTTTATCAGGAGATTTATTACTCTCAATACCCAAAGA